>JBJKPE010000089.1:0-11495 GCA_046706685.1 Thermodesulfovibrionales bacterium
CTCAATGTGACCTTGCCTTATTGACTGATTTCTTTGTATATTAGCACTCACTTGCATTGAGTGCTAACAACCCAACATCCCAAACAATGAAAGGAGAAAGAACTATGAAGTTTAAGCCACTTAAAGACAGGGTATTCGTAAAGTATTCGGAAGAGGGTGAAAGGACCGCAGGCGGCATCTATATCCCCGACTCCGCAAAAGAGAAGCCCCAGAAAGGAATAGTGGAGGCGGTAGGCTCCGAGGTGAAGGACGTCAAGGTCGGTAACACAATCCTCTTTGACAAATACTCCGGCTCAAAAGTGAACATCGACAACAATGAGTACCTGATCATAAAAGAAGAAGATATCCTGGGCATCGTCGAAGGATAATTCACCATTTCAAAACAATAAAGGAGGAATATCAACATGGCAAAACAGCTTCTCTTTAATGAAGAGGCAAGAAGCTCAATACTGAAGGGTGTCAGCCTTCTGACCGACGCGGTTAAGGCCACCCTCGGCCCCAAGGGCAAGAACGTTATCATCGACAAAAAATACGGTGCTCCCACGATCACCAAAGACGGCGTGACCGTAGCTAAAGAGATCGAATTGAAGGACACCTTTGAAAACATGGGTGCTCAGCTCGTCAGGGAGGTTGCGAGCAAGACCTCGGACGTCGCCGGCGACGGTACGACAACGGCTACAGTACTGGCACACGCCATTTACAGCAACGGAATCAAGCATGTTGTCGCGGGCTCAAACCCGATGGATATCAAGAGGGGCATCGAAAAAGCGGTAGAGCGCGTAGTGGAAGAGCTCAAAAAGATAAGCAAGAACGTGCAGGACAAGAAGGAAATTGCCCAGGTCGGCACCATCTCGGCTAATAACGATGCGACAATAGGCGAACTGATTGCCGATGCGATGGACAAGGTCGGCAAGGACGGCGTTATAACCGTTGAGGAGGCCAAGAGCATGGCGACCTCCCTGGACGTTGTGGAGGGCATGCAGTTTGACAGGGGATATACATCGCCCTATTTCGTGACCGACCCAGACAGGATGGAGTGCAATCTCGAAGATGCCTACATCCTGATACATGAAAAGAAGATCTCTGCAATGAAGGATCTCCTGCCTATCCTCGAACAAACCGCCAAGATGGGCAAACCCCTTCTGATCATCGCCGAAGAGGTCGAGGGCGAGGCGCTTGCGACATTGGTGGTCAACAAGCTGAGGGGTACGATCCAGGTATGCGCAGTGAAGGCACCTGGTTTTGGTGAAAGGCGGAAGGCGATGCTCGAGGACATAGCCATCCTCACCGGCGGCACGGCAGTTTCCGAAGACCTCGGCATCAAACTGGAGAGCATCAAGCTCGATGACCTCGGCAGGGCCAAGAAGATAACCGTCGACAAGGAGAATACCACTATTGTCGAGGGTGCCGGCGAAGCCGCCAAGATACAGGGCAGGGTCAAACAGATCAAGGCACAGATAGACGAGACAACATCCGACTATGACCGGGAAAAACTGCAGGAACGCCTCGCCAAGATCGTGGGCGGCGTTGCGGTTATCAATGTCGGTGCCGCGACCGAAACCGAAATGAAGGAGAAGAAGGCGAGGGTCGAAGACGCCCTGCATGCAACACGGGCAGCAGTGGAAGAAGGTGTGGTCCCCGGTGGAGGAGTTGCGCTCATCAGGTGTGTCGCGGCGCTCAACGATCTGAAACTTGAAAACCACGACCAGAAAGTGGGAGTGGATATTATAAAGAGGTCGCTGGAGGAGCCGATCCGCCAGATAGTTAACAATACCGGACTTGAGGGCTCAGTGATCGTCGAGAAAGTAAAGGCGTCAAAAGATGCCAACTACGGTTTCGACGCAGCCAGCGAGCAGTATGTGGACATGCTGAAGTCGGGGATTATCGACCCGACAAAGGTGACAAGATATGCGCTGCAGAACGCGGCGTCCGTAGCTTCCCTTATGCTAACCACCTCGGTGATGATCGGAGATATCCCAGAAGAAAAGTCTGAAATGCCGGCCATGCCTCCCGGTGGCGGTATGGGCGGAATGTATTAAAAAAGTGAAGTAGAAAGGGCTCGGAGTGAGGAGATGTCCACCTCACTCCGAGCCTTCTATTTATCCCCACTCCGTACGCCTTCCCTCTCGCTTTGCTCTGCCGTTTTCTTTACATTTCTACCCCCATCTGTCATTCTAAACGTATGAAAAAGAACATCTTAATCATCTCTGCGGCCGTAATTTTGCTGGCCTGCGGCTATTCAGCCCTCGAGATGTTTGTGCCTGCGCAGACGGTCAAGAATACAGAGATAGAGATCCCCAAGGGTGTAACATTCAGGCAGGCAGTGGATATACTGGCGGATGCAAAACTCATCAGGGACAGCAAGATATTCCTGGTCTGGGGACGGGTTGCCGGGGTAGACCGTAAAATCAGGGCCGGATACTATTCTATATGGGACAATATGAGCCCATACGACATCCTGAAGATACTCAGAAAAGGACAGATAATCGAGTACGAGATAAGGATCGTGGAGGGCGATTCCCTGCCAGAAATAGCCGATGCCTTTGCGAAGGCAGGCATCACGACAAAGGGTGACTTCATGAAACTCGCCTACGACCGGGATTTCCTCGCTGCCCATACTATTGACGCGCCAAGCCTCGAAGGTTATGTATTCCCGGATACCTACCGCATTCCTAAAGGCGTTCCGCTGCAGGATGCCGTGGGACTCATGGTCGACAGGATGCAGGAAAAATTTTCCGGGTTGAGAGCCCGGGCCGGAGAACTCGGGATGACCGAAAACGAAGCTCTGACCCTGGCATCGATAATCGAGAAGGAGGCGGCGGTAGATTCCGAAAGGCCGCTCATTTCTGCGGTGTACCATAATCGTCTCAGGAAGAATATGCCTCTTCAGGCGGACCCTACGGCGGCATACGGGGTCAGGAGTCCCGGCGAAAGGATTACCAGAAGCGACCTTCAGCGAAAAACGCCTTACAATACTTACATTATAAAAGGTCTGCCGCCCGGACCGATCGCCTCGCCGGGAATGAAATCGATCCACGCCGCGCTTTATCCCGCCGACGTTCCTTACCTCTACTTTGTATCGCAGGACGACCATGTCCATCAGTTCTCGACAACGCTGGCGGAGCACCAGAATGCCGTTAAACTGTACCGCGAAAGACAGGAAGAGATGCGAAAAAACGAAAAGGAAGGTGTTGCCGATCATGGCGCGTCGTAGGAAAACAAGGACAATTTATGTAGGCAATGTGCCGGTAGGGGGAGGCGGTCCGGTCATCGTTCAATCGATGACAAAAACGGATACGCGGGATGTAGGATCGACTGTAAGGCAGATACGCGCCCTTGCGAAGGCGGGTTGTGAGATCATCCGCGTGGCCGTACCGGACGGGCAGGCCGCCGAGGCGCTCGGCAGGATTAAAAAGGCTGTACCCATTCCCGTTATAGCGGACATACATTTCGACTGGCGGCTAGCGCTCGAGGCGGTGAGGCAGGGAGTGGACGGCCTGAGGCTCAACCCCGGCAATATAGGCGCCCGGTGGAAAGTCGCCGAGGTCGTGGCAGCGGCTGCCGGAGAAAATGTCCCTATTCGGGTGGGCGTCAATGCGGGTTCGCTGGGGAGAAAACTTCTTGCAAAGTATGGCCATCCATGTCCGGAGGCCCTCGTGGAGAGCGCGGCGGAGCATATCTCGATACTCGAATCCCTGAATTTCCACAATATAAAAGTCTCGCTCAAGGCATCGAACGTACCGACCACGGTGGAGGCTTACAGACTCTTCTCCCGGAGGTTCAGGTATCCTCTTCATATAGGGATTTCAGAGGCAGGCCCCTCTTTTACAGGTATCATCAAGAGTTCGGCGGGACTCGGCATACTGCTGTCTGAAGGTATAGGTGATACTGCAAGGGTCTCCCTCTCGGCCAGTCCAGTGGAGGAAGTGAGAGTGGCCTACGAGATACTGAAAGCCCTGGACCTCAGGGAAAGAGGAGCCCGGATTATTTCCTGCCCGACTTGCGGCAGGTGCGAAATCGATATCCGGGGACTGGCATCGAGAGTGGAAAGCCGTCTCAGAGGGTTCGACAAACCGATAACCGTCGCCGTAATGGGTTGCGTAGTGAATGGTCCCGGTGAAGCCAGAGAAGCGGATGTGGGGATAGCCGGGGGGAAAGGATCAGGACTGCTTTTCAAGAGGGGGAAGATCGTCAGGAGCCTCCGGGAAGAAGAGCTTTTTGACACTCTGATGAAAGAGATAGGCGTCTAGGCCCTCCAGCAGGACGGTATGCTGACGGACGATGAGTCGCCGGAAAGGGAATATGAAACAACCACTGAAGAAAACCGTTGCCTCAATGATAGGCCTTTTTCTGTTTTCAGTCCTGCTTTACAGCTGTGCATCTACAAGGATCCAGGCCCTGCACCCGTCAGAGTTGAAATCGATGCTAGACAAAGCGGGCGTCGTCGTCATAGACGCCAGAAGAGACAAGGAATGGAACATGAGCGACGTCAAGATCAAGGGGGCGGTACGTGAAAATCCCGACGATGTCCCGTCATGGGCGGGCAAGTACCGGAAGGACAAGCTCATAGTGCTGTACTGTGCCTGACCCGACGAACGCACCAGTGCCGGTGTGGCACGGGAACTCGTCGGACTAGGATTCAGGAAGGACCAGGTGGCGGTACTCAAAGGCGGCTGGAATGAATGGCTCAAAGAAGGATACCCTCTCCAAAAAAAATGATCGTCAACCCGGGACCGGCGTGACGAAGGGAACGGCCAGGATGGAAATAATTCGGATACCCCGCATAGTTCAGGATACTTGCCGGAAACACTTCCTTAAAGGAAGATCGATAGGATTAGTCCCTACGATGGGGGCCCTCCACGAGGGCCATATGAGCCTGATAAAAAGGGCGAAAATGGAGAACGATGTAACTGTGGCAAGCATATTTGTAAATCCCTTACAGTTCGGCCCTTCCGAAGACTTTGACAATTACCCCAGAAACATGGAAGAGGATGTACGGAAACTTCGGGAAGCAGAGATAGATACCGCATTTCTCCCTGAAGGTCCTCTTATGTACGCAGGGGGTTTTTGCACTCACATAAGTGTCGAGGGGATATCCGAAAAGCTGTGCGGCGGCATGAGGCCGGGACACTTCAACGGCGTAGTCACCGTTGTAGCCAAACTTCTGAACATATCAAATCCCACCAGGGCCTACTTCGGACAAAAAGATTTTCAGCAGACGGTGATAATAAAAAGAATGGTAAAAGACCTCAACTTCGACGTTGAGATCGTGGTCTGCCCGACGGTAAGAGAGCATGACGGTCTGGCGATGAGCTCCCGCAACCGTTATCTGGACACAGAGCAGAGAAAGGCTGCAGCGGTTCTGTACAGGTCCCTGGCAGCTGCTTCAGACTCTCTGATCGCGGGCGAAAGATCGCCACAGGAAGTCAGGGAGCTGATTAACAAGATACTTTCGGAGGAACATCTTATAACTCGGATAGATTATGCATCGCTGTATGATCCGGTTACACTCGGGGAAGTCCATGAGATAAGAAATGAGGTCCTCCTGGCTGTTGCGGCAAGACTGGGGAAGATCCGCCTGATCGACAACCTGCTCGTCAATCTTTCATAACCTGTCGGCGATTGCTTCCCGCCTCATGTTCATGAATAATCCGGGTAAGCGCAGCTGTTATCGCGTGTCTGCCTTGTAGATGCTCTTGACCGTGGGAAACAGGTCTATATCGGTATGAGGCAGAAACATGGCCGACATATACTCATCCATGAAACCTCTCGAAGCTGAAAGCTCCATGTAAGTCATCTTTTTTGCGATCTCTTCGGCCTCGCCGCGCATCTTCCCGGAAAGAAGACACAGGTAGGCGCCGGTAATCGAGGTATTCCCGATGAAAGAGAATTTCTCCACCGGCATGTCGGGAAGCATGCCGATCATGATGGCCTTATGGACATCAAGGTAGTTGCCGAAGCCTCCGGCTATGTATACCTTTTCGACAACATCGAGCGTAAGGCCGACCTCCCTCAGCAGAAGGGACACTCCTGCATATAGCGCAGCCTTCGCACGAACAACGTTCTCTATGTCCACTTCGGAGAGAACTATATCCTTCAGCCTTCCCCTGTGGAAGACAAACTCAGGCCCCTCATCCCCGACCTTTATCCTGTCGGTCTTCAGGTCTTTTATAAATTTACCCTTCTGGTCGATTACCCCGGAGAAAAAGAGTTCCGAAATTGCGTCTATCATGCCGGACCCGCAGATACCCGCGGGTATCGCGTTTCCGATGACACCGAGGAGCGGCTCGAAACTAACGGCATCTATCCTCACGGACTCTATCGCCCCTTCGGTCGCCCTCATCCCGTGTCGTATGCCGGAACCCTCAAAGCAGGGCCCCATCGAACACGCAGCCGTTATCAGCCACTCGTTATTCCCGATAGCGATTTCACCGTTCGTGCCGATGTCCATAAAGAGAGATATTTCAGGTCTGGTATGCATCCGCGACGCCACTATGCCGGCCACGATATCCCCCCCAACATAGCTGCCCACGCAGGGAAGAGTATATACGGGTGCACGCGGACTCACCTTTATTCCGGCCGTGCCGGCCCGCCACCGCGGGAAGAAATTGAGCGTAGGGACGTAGGGCTCTTCTCTTATCGACGCGGGGTCCAGTCCCCAGAAGAGCTGCTCCATTGTGGTGTTGCCGGATATGACAACAGAGTCGATATCGTCCCTGGCCACCCCATGGCGTTCGCAGACCGGCTGGAGGAGGTCGTTTATATCACTCACCACGGCGTTCCTCAGCTCGGCTAGCCCTCCACCCTCGGTCGCATGTACGATCCTTGTGATCACGTCATCGCCGTGCCGCATCTGGGAATTATAAGTCATACCGACATCCACAAGACCGCCGTCCGTGTAATCGACAAGATAGAGCACGACGGTCGTGGTACCTATATCTACAGCGATCCCGTACCTCTTCACGGGAGCGCCGGAGGAAAGAGACACAGCATCGAGACTCTCGCTCAGGGTCACGTTCACATCCCAGTGCGAGGCACGCAGCATACCCGCGAGGGACTGAAGAAAACCGTGTGAAAACCTCACGCCGGTGATCCCTTTGCGTTCGAGCGCGCCAGCGAAACGTTCAAGATCGCCGACATGGTCATCGATGGTCGGGGGATCGATCTTCAGATGGACCGTCCTCACCATGGGAGTAATGCCGGAGCCGCAGGCCCGGAGAGACTCCATCAGATCATTTGACTTGGAAACAGCAATCTTGTCCCCGACAATGAGCTTCGACTCCTCGGGAATCTCTATTGAAACGTCTCCCTCCGGGAAGGTCTTGCAGGCGAGGCTGAAATGCTCCTCGATCTCCTTTTTCCTGAGTTTTCCCGTCGATTCCGTTCTGACCGCCCCTTCCAGAATTCTGACACGGCATTTACCGCATACGCCCTTGCCCCCGCAGGAGGCAACAATATATATGCCGTGCCCTTTCAGAGCCTCGTAGATACTTTCATGCGCGCCGGCTGAAACGGTCTTTCCGTTTGAGATCCTTATTTCCATGGTTTTACATTTTATGGTTTATCAGGTCTTAAATCAAGGAAGCTTCGCCGCAGTCTTCATATCTCATCGTCTCCAAAACAGGAAGCCCCGGATCCCCAAATCAACAGAATTCCGTCCGACCGGGCCGCACCAGGCTTCAAGGCAGGAATATGGCTTTCTGAATAAGGTGGTCGGGAAGAGCTGAACCCAGCTCAGAAAGAGCTGCTTCAGGAACTGCCGCAGTTTGCTGCATACTTCTTGGCCATCTTCTTTTCATCATCCTCAAGATGGCACTTCTTGTACTTTTTGCCGCTGCCGCACCAACAGACGTCGTTTCTGCCGACTTTTTGGATCGGTGCTACGTCTTCCTCTGTTTTAAAAAAAGATCCTATGCTCTTAAGAAATCCCATGAAAACCTCGCAAGTGTTTCGAAATTTCTTCATTATACCAGATTAAAGACGGTCTAATCCACCGGCCTTCGGCCTTTCCTCCGTCACCAGCATTTTTGTTCCCCCGTTCCTCTGTCTCCATTCTGGACGTCCACAAGGATGCCACTTCTGAAAATGAGAACCTTGATGAATCTCCCCTGACCGCAGTTATAGTAGAATCTTCTGATCTGCTCCGTCGTTGAACTGAAGCCGCCCTGCTTCTGGCCCTTCCCGGATTGTTCCGAACCGAACCCGCCGCTGGTGACCGTCTGACCTTCTTCTCTGTAATCGGGCGGCCCGCATTTGTGGATGACCTCGTACTCACTGTCGCCTTCACATGCAAGCTCCGTGTAGCTGCTGCCCGTCTTTGAAAGGCAGCTCATACAGGAGGCGAGCGCATCACCAGCCTGAACGGCGAAGAAAATACAGGTAACCCAGAAACAAATAGCTCTTGATTTCATTTGCTCTCGTCGTTATTCAAAACATCATTATAGACGCTTCTACACATTATAATAAAAGGGACTGGGAAAGCAATCTATATTACTTCGTTTTTTATGCCTCTCCCTGTATCTGAATCTTCGGAGAAAATTATTCACTTTTTCCAAGGCAAAAACATTATAATGGTGTGGATTGAGGTGCCTTATGACAGGGGGAGGACTTCGATGAAAAAAAACTGCTGGGAGTTCAAGGGCTGCGGAAGGGAGCCGGGCGGCGCGCAAGAGAAAGATGGGATATGTCCTACCGCTCTGATGACAATCTACGATGGAATCAACAGTGGGGAAAACGGAGGCCGGGTCTGCTGGATGATAGCAGGCACGGCATGTGAGAACCGGGTGCAGGGCACGTTCGCCCAGAAGGTGCAATGCTGCAGCGAATGCGATTTTTACAGAACGGTCATGGCTGAAGAGGGAGGAGCAATTAATCTGTCGCTCTCCATTCTTGAAGACATGATATGCGGATTGCAATAGCCAATCTAGCCGTGAGCTGATAATTTATCCCCGGCGGCAGGCATAGACAAGCCAGGCGTACCCCGGAAACTTGCAATAATGCACCTTAGTGACGTCTTGAATTGATATCATTTAGAAGCTGGTGCGCTTTGGCAAAATCAGGCTTTCTATTTAGAACCACTTCAACTTCTCTCCGCGCCATATCTACATTGCCAATTTCCAGATAAGTGGCCGCAAGATAATAACGAGACAGATCGAACTCAGGGTTTATCCGTAACGCCGCCTGGAATTCTGATAACGCCCTGTCAAATTGGCCTTCAGTCCCGTATGCCATACCAAGGTTATTATGAGCTTCTACGAGATTGGGATTTATCCGCAACGCCGTCTGGAATTCTGATAACGCCCTGTCAAATTGGCCTTTAGCCCCGTATGCCAGACCAAGGTTATTATGAGCTTCCGCGTAATCAGGGTTTATCCGTAACGCTGCCTGGAATTCTGATATCGCCCTGTCTACCGCTTTAGATCCGAATACAAGACCAAGTTCATTATGGGCAATTGCACTATCCGGTGACTTCAGCACCGTATCCGACCAAAAGGTAAAATTGTTCTTCCACGCGTTGTTCCTTTCTATAGTCCCGCCGGCATATAACCCCACTATTACCAAAACAGCTATTGTGCTGCTTATGACCCCACGCGGCAGCTTCTCCCTGATCCATGATAAAAAAACCGCCAGAAGAAGCACAAAACCGACAGAAGGCAGGTAAAGGTATCTCTCAGCAAAGGGCTTCCCACTGATTGCCTTTATGTAAAACGCCGGCAGAAGAGGAACGACTATTAGAACAAGACCAAAAAAAACTGCTTTGTTTCTTCTGTATGCTGCCGCCGCAGCAATAAAATAAATTGCAGTCACGAATAAGGAAATCATCCCGTTCGCCTCAAACAGAGAGCTGATAGGATGGAATGTGTGCCAGAAACTCAGATTAGACGGCCAAAGGAGGCTGGCAAGATACTCCCTGAAAAGCGGGAATACATTTATGATGAACTGATAAGTGCTCAGGCCAGTATAGGATTCCATCGGTACAAAGCTTCTGAGGGTATAATATCTCACTAAAAGATAGACACAGGAAACGACTACATATGGAATATATCTCTTTACGCCATCAAGGATGGCTTCATCCGATTTCTTCACGAGGTAGTCACAGGCGATCAACATGATGGGAAGAGTAAGCGCAGTCTCTTTAAAGAGAGTTGCCACCGAAAATGAAAAAATCGATAATAAATAGACTCCTTTGGCACCATCCCGAAACAAAATGTAAAAATAGAGAGAGAGAAGGTAGAAAAAAGCAAAGGATACATCCGGCAATCCCGCAATCCATGTTACCGCCTCCGTATGAATTGGATGTGTGGCAAAGAGTATAGCGGCTAGAAACGCGGGGGAAAGGTATACCGAGGACGTTGTGAGTATACGCTCCTTCAGGAGTCTCCGTATGATCAGAAACACGAGAACTGATACGCTGCAATGAAAGAGGATATTGACCAGGTGAAAACCCCACGGGTTTAGGCCGAACAGATGATAATTGAGCATATAAACAATGTGCATCAGGGGTCTGTAGTAGTTCGAAGTGCTTAGCCCTGGTTGGAAACTCCAGACGCCATTGGAGAATATCGTAGGTATATTCCTTATATCCCTGATCCATGGATTTTCCACTATCTGGGAATTGTCGTCATATACAAAACCTCCGAAAAGGGCGTTGAAATATACGACGAAGGAAACAAGCAGTATGACTAAAAGTGGAATGAACGCCACTGTTGAAGTCGTCTGTTGCAAACTTCCTTTTGACGGCGCTTCCCACGAGGCTTTTAATTCTTCTTCATGTCTGCTCCGGGTGGTCAGGGTTTCATTGATTAAGCCTTTTTTCTTCCTCGAAGCTTTGCCCACGGGCATAATTTTAACATATTGGATGGAAAGTAGAAGCACCGGGGGCTGAATGTCCGGTCACAGTTACTTCACGGTACAGATCTAACCGGGGTAAGGAAAAGAATTTCACCGGAACGCAGTAGATTGATATTTAGGAGGAAATATGGTGGAGCTGATCCCGACTCATAACGTCGGGACGACCTTCTTGAATACCTCAAACCGGAAAGTTTCCAAACAGTAGAATGGTGGAGCTGAACGGGATCGAACCGTCGACCTCTTGAATGCCATTCAAGCGCTCTCCCAACTGAGCTACAGCCCCAAGCTCTAATAAAATAACACATTTCAAATAACGCTTACAATAGCTATCGTCAACCAGGCGGCTAAATGTCACGTTCTTGTCAGGCGGGTGGAAATTACGTAAGATGTAATGCTTCTCACCGGAAAAGCAGATCAACAGAGCACCCAATAACGCCGAACGGCTCTTGGTTGTACTCCGGACCTGGCTTCCCCCGGCTGTCGCTCTGACTTCATGAGACAACTTTATGAGACGGGCCCTGTTGCCTCACGTAAAAATCTACACGAAATGGAATTCGTTGCCTCACAAGAAAATCTATTCCAAATGCGTATGAGTTTAGCATTCCTGAGAGGCCTTCTGGAAGATGGTTTCGCCAGAAGCCGTT
>JBJKPE010000090.1:0-2799 GCA_046706685.1 Thermodesulfovibrionales bacterium
CCAGGTTTCGGGGCTGCCCCACTACTGGATTACCGTTGGTTCAGACTTCGGCGTCTTTGACAAGGAAGGAAGCTATGCACATGTCGGTCCCGCCCTCCTTTATGGTACAAAGCTTGATGAGCTGAAGCCCAAGAAGCTGAGGGAACCACAGGTATACAAGGATGACCTGAAGTGGATCGCTCAGGAAGACAAGTATTTTTGTGCCGCCCTTGTGCCGGAAACGAAAATGCAGGAGGCACGGGCCTGGATGGTCAACGATTCTCCCGTAATTGCCTTTGAAGGCAGCAACTCGGTGAACAAGTTCCATCTTTACGCCGGGCCGAAGGTCCAGGAGAGGCTGGAAGAAATCGGTCTTCAGGACATCATCAACTACGGCTTTTTTTCCGTCATCGCGAGGCCCCTTTTCTGGATTCTGAAGTTCTTCTACGGATTCCTCGGCAATTACGGCTGGGCGATCATCCTTCTTACTCTCGTCGTAAGGATACCCTTCCTCCCGCTGGTGAGCAAGGGCCAGAGATCGATGAAGAAACTTCAGGACCTTCAGCCTAAGATGAATGAAATAAAGGAAAAGTATAAGAAAGACCCGGCGAAGATGCAGAAAGAGATGATGGAGCTTTACAAGAAGCACAAGGTAAACCCAATGGGAGGGTGCCTCCCCATGGTCGCTCAGATACCTGTCTTCTTCGCGCTTTACAAAGTCCTTCTGATATCCATCGAACTCAGGGGCGCGCCGTTCATGCTCTGGATCACCGACCTTTCGGCCAAAGATCCCTATTACATACTCCCTGTCGTTATGGGCATCTCAATGGTCATCCAGCAGAAGATGACCCCTTCGAGCATGGACCCGAAACAGCAGAAAATGATGATGCTCATGCCGGTGGTCTTCACCTTCATGTTCCTGCACTTCGCTTCAGGACTGGTGCTCTACTGGCTTGTGAACAACCTTCTCAGTATTGTTCAGCAGATATTCATCAACAGAAAAATCGCAAGCCAGAAGGCGTAGCCTGCATATTTCATCCGTATCGATCTGCCGCTGATTCCACTTACCCTGAAAACGGCAAGATGGCCACAGAAGGCACAAAAATCAAAGCAAAAAAGTATGTTGAACGGCGAAAATGCTCACCCAATACGTGAAGTCCAGCTCACCGCAGAGACGCAGAGTTCGCAGAGAGTGTACATTATATATTTCTGCTGAGAGGGCGGAAATATATAAACTGCTATTATGAGCTTTTTTTTGTTTTCCGGCCTCTCACCGGGAAACAAAATTAATTATATCTCTGCGCCCTCTGCGTCTCTGCGGTAAAATTATTTTGGGTAGGATTATAGGTTAATATATTTAATGCAGGACATCTATAATCTCGCCGACACAATAGCGGCGATTTCCACGCCCATGGGTCAGGGAGGGATCGGGATTGTACGCATGAGCGGCCCGGCCGCTTTGTCGATAGCCGACCGGGTCTTCCTTCCAGACAAGGGAGAACGTCCTGGCGCTGCGAGGTCCCATTCTCTTCTTTACGGCCATGCTTTAGATCCCTTGGACGGCAGCACGATCGATGAGGTGCTCGTTTCAGTAATGAGGGCGCCGCGCTCTTATACGAGAGAGGACGTGGTGGAGTTCAATTGCCACGGCGGGATAGTCCCTGTGCAGGCTTTGCTTGAACTGGTGCTTGCGCAGGGGGCACGGCTGGCCGAACCGGGAGAATTTACCAAAAGGGCTTTTCTCAATGGCAGAATAAGCCTGGCAGAGGCAGAAGCTGTTATGGACCTGATTTCCGCACGGACCGAAGAGAGCCTGAGGATAGCCGTGGATCAGTTAAGGGGAGGGCTTTCGGACAGACTTGCATCACTCAGGGAGTCTCTCGTCGAACTCTGCGTCTTCGCGGAGGCGCATATTGATTTCCCGGAGGAGGAGATCGCCCCAAAATCCTCGCAGCAGATGGGGAAAGAACTACTGAAGATCGGGCAAAGCCTGGAGAAGCTTTCGGAAACATTCCGGGAGGCGCGTTTTTTCCGCGAGGGTCTGGCGGTAGCGATAGTCGGAAGGCCGAATGTCGGCAAGTCGTCTCTCTTAAACGCTTTGCTTAAGAAGAACCGGGCAATAGTCGCAGAATTCCCGGGCACCACGAGGGACCTGATTGAGGACTATCTGAACATCAAGGGGCTTCCAGTCAGGATCCTGGACACGGCGGGGATCAGGAATGCCGACGAGACCGTCGAAAAAGAAGGCGTTCGAAGGAGCATTGAAGCCATGGAGCAGGCGGACTTCATAATCGCCGTTTTTGACGGCAGCCGGCCAGCGGAAGCAGAAGACCTCGAAATAATAGAAAGGATCAGAGGGAAGAATGCGGTAATGGTCTCAAACAAATCAGACCTGCCCGGAAAGTTGAGCCTTGAAAATACCGATACCTGCGGGAGGCAATATATACAGATCTCCGCCGTCACCGGCGAGGGACTCGATAAACTGAAGTCGACCGTGTTCGACTTCGCAACGGGGGACCGGCCTCATGAACGCGGCAGCGTAATGGTCAGCAACATAAGACATAAGCTGGCTCTGGACAGGGCGTGCGCAGCAATTGGAAAGGCGTCGGATATCCTGGCCGGCGCTCAGCCTCTCGAGATTCTTGCGATCGAGCTCAGGGATGCCCTGGACAGTATCGGAGAGATCACGGGTGCCGTTACCACGGAAGAAATACTGAACAGGATATTCTCCGATTTTTGTATAGGAAAGTAGGACAGTGACAGTCGTCAGTGACAGTTTTCAAAAGGTGCTTATCTGCTGACACTAACCACTGACACTGT
>JBJKPE010000091.1:0-21191 GCA_046706685.1 Thermodesulfovibrionales bacterium
AGTCGAGGCATTGAAAGGATAATGACTATGATTTCATACAGTAGAATGAAAAGAGAGATGGGGGTAAGCGAATGAATACCGGAAAGGTCTCACAGGTAATCGGAGCCGTTGTGGATGTCGAGTTCGAAGAGAAGATGCCCGACATCCTGAACGCAATAACGATCGATCAGAAGGGGGACCCTGGAAAGGGTATTCCCGATATCAGGGTCACTCTGGAAGTCGCGTCGCATCTGGGTGACAACAAGGTGCGGACCGTTGCAATGTCCGCTACTGACGGTCTTGTCAGGGGGATGCCGGCGGTCGATACCGGACAGCCTATCACTGTCCCTGTCGGCAAGGCGGCCCTTGGAAGGATCATGAACGTTATCGGCGAGGGCGTCGACAAAAAGGGGCCCATAAACGCCGAGGTGAGGCTGCCGATACACAGGCTTGCTCCGGATTTCGTGGCGCAGGAACCGGTCACCCAGGTGTTTGAGACCGGGGTCAAGGTCTTCGACCTTCTGGTGCCTTTCGTCAGAGGCGGCAAGATGGGGATGTTCGGAGGCGCGGGCGTCGGCAAGACCGTTGTCATCATGGAGATGATCCATAACATCGCCATGAAACACGGCGGCGTTTCGGTCTTTGCGGGCGTCGGAGAGAGGACGAGGGAAGGGAACGACCTCTACGGTGAAATGAAACATTCGGGCGTTCTCGAAAAAGTCGCCCTTGTATACGGCCAGATGAACGAGCCGCCCGGAGCGAGGGCCAGAGTCGCCCTCACGGCGCTGACCTGCGCGGAATACTTCAGGGATGAGGGCCAGGACGTTCTTATCTTTATCGATAACATCTTCAGATATACGCTCGCCGGTGCGGAGCTTTCCGCTCTTCTGGGCAGAATGCCTTCGGCGGTTGGTTACCAGCCTACGCTGGGTACGGACATGGGTATCCTCCAGGAGAGGATCACGACCACGAAAAAGGGTGCTATCACGTCCATGCAGGCCATCTACGTGCCGGCCGATGACCTGACCGACCCTGCGGTTGCGACGGCCTTTACCCATCTCGACGGCACGGTCGTTCTTTCCAGACAGATATCGGAACTCGGGATTTATCCCGCCGTCGACCCGCTGGACTCGACGTCGAGAATCCTCGATCCCAAGGTTATCGGAGAGGAACATTATGCGGTCGCCAGAAGTGTCCAGAAGATACTCCAGAGGTATAAGGAATTGCAGGACATCATCGCCATCCTCGGTATGGAGGAACTGTCCGAAGACGACAAACTGACAGTGTCAAGGGCGAGGAAGATACAGAGGTTCCTCAGCCAGCCGTTCCATGTGGCGGAGGTCTTTACCGGCAGGCCGGGCAAGTATGTCAAGGTGGATGATACGATAAAGAGCTTCAAGGCTATTGTCGACGGCAAGTACGACGACGTGCCGGAACAGGCATTCTATATGACCGGCGGCATCGAAGAGGTTGAAGAGAACGCGAAGAAACTCGGGTGGTCGAGGTAGAAAGAATGGCGGAAGGAAAACTGCTTCTCGAAATAGTTACTCCCCAGGGACTTGTCTTCAGCGAAGAAGTGGATGAGGTCACCTCAACGGGCAGCGAGGGAGAATTCGGGGTGTTGCCGGGGCACGTGCCCTTTGTGACGACACTGAAGATCGGCGTGCTGACCGCGAAGAAGGGGAATCAGTCGGTATATTTCTTCGTGAACTGGGGATACTCCGAGGTCGGTCCTGAAAAAGTTCTTGTCCTCTCCGACAGCGCCGAGCGGTCTGAGGATATCGACGTCGAAAGGGCGAAGGCGGCGATGAAGCGGGCAGAGGAGAGACTTAGAAAGACGGAAGAAGTGGATTTTGTGCGCGCTGAATCCTCTCTGGAACGCGCTGTGACGCGTATACAGGTCGCGGAGATAAGAAGAGCGAAGTAGTAGTCCTCCGCAGCTGAGAGGCCAACGCAGTGATGGATAGAATGAAAGGGGGGCTTGCGGGGACGTGAGCCCCCCTTTTTTTGCGGTGTAAATTTCCGTATTGTAATTTATACTTTCGCGAATTTCTCGATCGTTTGATGTAAGAATCTTCCTGAGAGAGGTTTTATGTGATTAGAAGAACAGCCATATTTTTATTCATCCTTTTTTCTGTCTTTTACATGGCAGTCCCTTCCTTCGCAATGACTCAGGAGGAGAAGAGTTTCCTGCTGCTGTATTTCAAGCCCGATGAACTTAAGGTGATCTCGACCACCCGGAGCCTCCAATCGATCTCGCGCGTGGCTGAAAACGTCGAGGTGGTTACGGCGTCTGATATAGAGCTGATGAACGCACATACATTGGCGGATGTGCTGAACACGATCAACGGCGTTCAGATGTCTTTTGGGGGGGCGAGCCCGGGAAGCATTTCCTCGGTTCAGATCCAGGGCTCCCGCATCGAGCATGTAGTGGTTCTCATAGATGGCGTTCCTGTCAACAATATTAGTGCGGGAGTGGCCGATCCCTCTCTCATACCGGTCCAGATGATCGAGAGGGTGGAGGTGATCGAGGGGCCCGCATCTTCTGCCTGGGGTTCTTCCCTTGGCGGGATTGTCAATGTCATAACGAAGTCGCCTCCTGAACAGCAGGGATCGAAGGGACTCCTGTCGGGGTCGTATGGCGAGAGAAACACCGGAGATTTCAGAGGCTCCTTTGCAGGGAAGAAGGACGGACTGGGATGGTACCTCTTCGCCGGCCGGCTTCGGACGGACGGCCTTCGAAAATGGGAGGACAACTGGCAGAACAATGTCTACGGAAAGCTCTCCTACGATATCGCAAAGGACACCACCGCGACTTTTGCCCTTCTTTATGGGAAAAACCATAGGACCGAAGGGGATTTCGAGTCTATCGGATACAGGTTCGAGGACAGGACTGAAAACCTGGTGTCCACACTCAGCGTGGAAAGCAGACTGAGCAACGCCATGAGCCTCGATGTCTCACTCAGGACCTTCCGCCAGAACCTTGATTTTCTGACAAAAGATCTTGTCGAGCTCTCCGATGATACTTCCCGGGACGAGGAGGGCCTATACGGAGGGAGTGTGAAATGGGACTGGCGGGAGGGAATACATTCTGTAGTCGTTGGTTTTGACTATGACTCGAAATGGACGAAGGCCGATTTCCTGGGAGGACGGTTCAATGAGAACACGGCGGCTGTGTATGCCAACGATACGATTTCTTTCGACAGACTGACCTTGATCCCCGGCATTCGCTACGATTATGTGAACCTGGAAGATACAAGTCTCGGAGAGAACATCGTGAGCCCGAGTTTCGGGTTGACCTATGAGCTTGCGGAGAAGACACTTGTTCGGGCCGATTTCTCCCGGGGCTTCAGCGTTCCTCCCGTTGCCGCTCTTTTTTCCGACAGCGTTTACTACCGGATGAACCCCGATCTTAAATCGGAGAAGGTGTGGTCTTATCAGCTTGGGGTCGAGACAGGTGCGCTCAGATATGTCTGGCTGAAGGTCACCGGCTTCAGACATGATATCCGGGATGCAATCGAGAATGTTGACATCTCGCCTGAGGAAGGCACCTGGACCGCCGTGAACAAAGGCAGGCTGAGGAGGCTGGGCGTTGAGGCTGAGATGAAGACAATTCCTTTCCATAACTTTACCTTGTCTGCCGCGACAACCTATATCAACAGCAAAGACCTTGAAACAGGTGAGACGATCAAGGACAACCCCGAATATACGTACGATCTGGGACTCAAGTATGACGACAAGAAGACGTTTCGCGCTCTTCTGAGGGGCCGATATATATGGTGGAACGCCAGCGACTCCGAGAATGCCGAATATAACGCCTTTGTGTTCGACGCGAATGCGATAAAGACCCTTTATAAGAGAAGTGATTATACGGTCGACGCTTTCCTTACAGTGCATAATGTTTTCAACGGTTCGCAATACTGGACCGATACATACAGAAATGCGAGAAGATGGCTTGAGGGCGGAATAAAGGTCAAGCTGTAGAATGCATCCCTTGGGATGCTCATTTCTATAGAGGAGGTAGCGTAGGATGAAAAATCGTATCAAGGTTATCGCTCAGGGTGTGGATAAGAAGGATCTCGCGACATCAGGCTGTTGTACTGGTGGCGGCGGATCGAAGATGATTAAGTAAGAGCAAAGAAGAGAGGGAAGGGGCTTGCTCCTTCCCTCTCCCCGGCCAGTTAATTATGATGCTCTCCAAATATTGTTTGATTTACCCCGACCCCGACGATTGTTTATCGGCGATTCTGTTTTCTACCAAAAAGGCATCCATCATCTCAGTTCCGCGCTCCATGATTGAGGACTTCAAGACAGGTTCAGTAACCAAAGAGGAGCAGGAAACTCTTACGTGGCTAGGCATGCTTGTAAGCAGCCGCGAGGAAGAGCGGCGGGAGATTCTGGGCTTTTTGGAAGACATCAATGAGGATAGTAGGGTTCTGGGCCTCAAGGTGGCGATGAACCTGGACTGTAATCTCAGCTGCGTTTATTGCTTCGAGGGTCAGCGGAAGGGTCGCTTTTATATGAGCGGGGAGACCGTCGAATCTGTCGCCATTGTCGTAAAGCGATGGGTACAGGCTCTCGAAGGAAGAAAGGGCGACGAAAAGATCATCGTCACCTTCTATGGCGGGGAACCCCTCTTAAGTGCGGAGGTTGTAGTGTCTCTGTCGCGGAGACTGAAAAACTATGCCGAAGAAAACGGCATATCATATGTGGCCTATATGAATACAAACGGGACCCTACTGACGGGTCGCCTTGCTCAGCGTCTTGCCAGTGCCGGACTCAAAGAGGTTGCGGTGCCGCTCGACGGGCCTGAAAAGGTGCATAACCGCTGCCGCCCCTTCAAGGGCGGCAGCGGCTCCTTTGATGCCATCGTGAAGAACCTTCAGAAAGTCGGCGGGCTCCTGGGAGTCACGGTGACGGGCAATTACATGAAGGACAACTATGAGATGTTCCCGCAACTCCTTGATTATTTCCTCGATCGTGGACTCACTCCGGAAAGAATCCGGAGCGTGCGTTTCGAGCCTGTGACCAATGAATCCGAAGGTGTCGGACCTGCGGGTTTTCGAGAGGGCTGTGTCACCTATAATGAGGAATGGATCGCTGAAGCGTCTATAATGTTAAGGGAAGAGATACTCAGACGCGGTTATAAGACAAACAGGGTAGGGCCTGCCGTCTGTTCAATGGATCTGGATTCCCACTTTTTGGTCAACTACGACGGGTGTATCTTTAAATGTCCCGGTATTATCGGCAGGGAGGAATTCAAGGTCGGCCATCTGAAAGACGGCTTGCCGTTCGGGAGGCAGCCTCATGGCAGAGACAACTGGAAGAACAAAGAGTGCTTCGATTGCGCCTATCTGCCCCTCTGCTTCGGAGGGTGCAGGTATATAAAACTCGTCCGCGACGGGGACATCGACGGAGTGGACTGCAGAAAGCCCTATTTCGATGCAACTCTGGAAACGATGGTGAAGCAGGACATTCAATACGGCCTGATATAGAGGGAGACCCAGAATTTCCACGTTTTGCCGGGCCGGTGCCAAGCGGTAGAGTCCAAATTATAGAATTCTTGCGCCGGTTACGTTATCATATCACAGCAGAAATCATTTCCGTGGGGACGGATGACAAAAAAAATATCATTTCTTTTGGTGCTGCTGATAATGCTTTGTCCTGTGGAACATTCATGGGCTGCCAGTGCAGCCGTCCTGAAGAGCGCACAGATAAAGCCTTACAACGAAGCCCTTGAGGGCTTCCGGAGTTCATGTGACTGCAGCATAATTACTCTCGGAGAAGGCGGGACGGATAAGGACCGGGTTGCCGGGGAGATCAAACGGCTCCATCCCGATATGGTGCTGGCGATAGGGATGGGTGCACTCTCGCAGGTCCGGACTATCAGAGACCTGCCGGTGGTCTATGTCATGGTCCCCCATCCTTTGTCTCGCAGCCCGGAGGGAGATAACATATCGGGTGTGAGCATGTACATTTCTCCTTCGAATTATCTCGACTCCATGATAAAATTATTTCCCGGGGCCACGAGGGTTGGGCTGGTATACGATCCCAGAGACTCGGATGCCTATGTCAAGGAAGCAATGCGCATCGCCAGGGCCAGAGGGATTGATCTTGTGGCGGAAAAGGCCGACACTTCCGAGGCGGTGCCCCATCTTATCGACGACCTGAAGGAAAAGATAGATCTGCTCTGGATGCTGCCTGAAACGAACCTGCTGAATTCGGCCACGGTCGACTATATGCTCCTTTTTTCATTTGAGAACAAGGTACCTATCGTCACCTTCTCGAAGAAATACGTCGAGATGGGCGCCGCTGCGGCGCTGACTGTCAGCCCCTATGACATGGGGGGGCAGGCAGGGGCGATATCAAAAAAGCTTGGCGGAGACAAGAGCGCCGGGCGCATACGGGTCGATGCGAACGTCTCAGGATTGGTCATTAACCGGAAGGTTTTGAAAAAGCTTGGAATAAGAACGAACGAAAAGATGACGGAGCGGGCGGAAGATGTCAACTGAAGACTTCAGAGACAGCTTCAGCTACAGGGTATTCAAGTCTTTTTCGGTCTCGATCATGCTCCTGTCTGCGGTCTTTATCATCTTCTTTGTCTACTACCAGAAGAGGCGGGTTAAGGAGGATCTCATAAAGGAGGGGAGATTGCTTTCTGCACTTCTCGCCTACAGCTCGAAGACCGCAGTTTTTGCCGAAAACAGAACACTGCTGAAGGATGCGGCCCTTGCGGTTCTTAGACAGAAGAACGTCGTCGGGGTCCAGGTGCTGACGGCCGGAAAAGAGGTTTTGTTCAGTGAGAGCAGACGCCCCTTTCTCTCAAAGGGAGGCGGGTTCGCGGTGATGGGGACCGCGGAAGGATTGTATGAGCCCAGAGAAAACGAGGACAGCATCGAGGTCGTTGCGCCGGTGACTCTTGAGGTGAACGTAAATCCGCCGGAATTGCTCTATTTTGAGGACGTATCTCCGGCCAGGAAAGAAAGAGTCATAGGGTTTGTGAGAGTTGTGATGGACAAGAAGGCGTTGAGCAGTGAGACGAAGACCATTCTGGTCAGGAGCGCCGCCATAGCAGCCATATTCCTTCTTCTGGGTACGGCAATCATCATCGTTGCGATCCGGAGAGTTACGAGGCCTCTGACAAGCCTGATCGAGGCGGTGAGGCTGTTAGGCATGGGTGAGTCCGTAGGGAAGGTGCCTGTGGAGACGCGTGACGAACTGGGAAAACTTGCCGCGGCGTTTAATACGATGTCGGACAATCTGAAAGAAAGGGAAGAGGAAAAGAGGTCTCTCGAAGAGAAGCTGAGGGTGGCCCGGACGATGGAGGCGATCGGGACGCTCGCCAGGGGCGTCGCTCATGACTTCAACAACATCCTCTCGACGGTTCAGGGCTCGGTCTATATCCTGGAGAAGAAGTTGAATGAAGGCAGTCCCCTGCGGGATTATACCGGGCAGATCAGTATATCCCTTGCAAAGGCAAAGAACCTCATCCAGAGCCTCCTCACCTTCAGCAGAACGCAGACGATAAGCCTCCATCCGACGGAAATTAATTCACTCATCAGGAAGATGAAACCCTTGCTGAAAGGCATTCTCGGGGAAGATGTCCGCTTGGCCCTTTCCCTGTCAGAGAGCGAGATGGTCATAGAGGCCGATCCTGTCCAGATAGAACAGATCATAATGAACCTCTGCACAAACTCACGAGACGCCATGCCTGAGGGCGGCCTTGTGACTATTAAGAGCGCGGTCGTCCTCATAGAGGAGAAGGATGCCATTCCCCCACAGGTAGGGGGACGCGGGAGATATGCTTGTGTTATGATCTCGGATACCGGCACAGGCATGGACGAAGAGACAAGGGAGCACATATTCGAGCCTTTTTTCACGACAAAAAAGTCTGGAAGCGGCAACGGGCTGGGCCTTGCGATTGTCTACGGAATTGTAGAGCAGCATGGCGGAACCGTGGATGTACGTACCGGGCCCGGCGAGGGGACAGAGTTCAGGACATATTTCCCTCTGGTGGAAGAAAAGGTCACGGAGAACATGTGACTGTAAACCTTGCATGAAGGAGAGGACGGGTGTGTATGAAGGGCCTTTACACGGCGGCAGAATTGATTCTGACGGAACCTCGGAATGAAGGCTGATGCCTTCCTTAAGGAGTGGATATCATAGAGGGGACAGAAATGAATAAAGTGTTGATCGCAGATGACGATAGTGACTTAAGGGGGATTGTGCGCGACGTACTGCAGGAGGAGGGCTTCCTTACCCTGGAGGCAGCCGACGGAAGGAGCGCCGTCGAGGTGTTCAGGACCGAAATTCCTGACGCCGCGCTTGTTGACCTTAAAATGCCGGACATGGACGGCATCGACACAATGAGGGAGCTGAAAAAGATCGACGAGGGCGTTCCCGTCATTATCCTCACCGGATACGGAGATGTCCGGAGGGCGGTTGAGGCCATAAAAGGCGGGGCCTACGATTTTGCCGAGAAGCCTCCGGATTTCAAGAAACTGGTCATCACCCTTCGGCGGGCGACGGAAAGGCGTGAACTGGAACTGCAGATGAACAGGACCAGCGCGGCGTTGGAGTCATCCCTCGAACGCCAGTTTGGAAAGAGCCCCGCGATGAAAAAGGTTATAGCCCAGCTTAAGCGGATCGCACCGACGGACTTTTCAGTGATTATTCAGGGAGAGACGGGTACAGGGAAGTCTTTCGTCGCCGAGTCTATTCATAGTCTGAGCAAAAGGTCCGACAAGCCGTTTGTCTGTGTGGACATCGGACTGATCCCGGACCTTCTGGTCGAGAGCGAACTCTTCGGATATAAGAAAGGGGCCTTCACCGGCGCTGACAGGGACAAGAAAGGATATTTCGAAACCGCCGACCATGGGACCATGTTTATTGACGAGCTTGAGAACATGTCGACGCATGTTCAGGGTAAACTGCTCAGCTTCATCGAGAAGAAGACGATATATCCTCTGGGTTGTACCACTCCCATCGACATGCACCTCCGCTTAATTGCGGCCACGAACAAGGACATCTGGATGAGAGTGAAGAAGCAGGAATTCAGGGAAGACCTTTTCTATCGCCTGGGAGAGTTTATATTGACGCTGCCGCCGCTCAGGGAAAGGTTGGAGGATATACCTTTTTTTGCCGGGAAATTCCTCTTTGAGGCGGCCACCGAGATGAGCAAACAAATCAGGGAGATCGATGAAGGCGCTCTCGTCAAGTTAAAGACGCATCCCTGGCCTGGCAACCTGAGAGAGCTGAAAAATGTGATGAGACGGGCCGTGCTTCTGGCGGAGGAAGACATTATCAGGGAGGGTGCCATAAAGTTTCCGGCTGAAGGACTTTCGGCGGACAATCATTCCTCCTCATGCCTGTCTCTCAAAGAGTCGGTGAAAGACCTGGAAAAGAAGCTCATCAGACAGGCTATGGAGGCGTCGGCCGGGAACAAGACCAGGGCGGCTGAGATGCTGGGTATCAGTTATAAGAACCTGTTTGACAAATTGAAAGAGTACGACGCCAGATAAGTGAACTCAGCCTGCTGACCGTAGCCCCGCGTCTCAACTGTATACATTTTATATAGTCCTGTATAAACATTACACAAAACCTGGTTGTTCCATCTTCTTTATCGCTGGTATGTCCTCTATGGCTTCCGCGCAATGCTTAAATCTGATAACAGCAGCTGGAAGCGCCGGCGTGACTAACATTGCAGTGAAGGAACTCCGGCCTCCCTGCAGTTGGACCAATATATTTTCATGTTGCGATTATGCCGATCAGGTCCGGTTCCTTAGCTTCTGGCACCGTCCTTGCTGTTTTTTATCAAGAACTTCTTGTAAATAATAGATAGCGTTGTAAAACCGGCTGACTATTGAATACCGAACGGGCATCGGGGGACCGTCTTGCACCGTATTCCATAGAGCACTGCTGTTTCCGGGGGGTGAGGGGATATGGTGAAGAGACGATGGGGGGGGCATGAGGCTTTCGGTCAGGCTTTCGCCAAGAGAACTGGAAGTCCTCAACCTCCTTAAGCTCGGCAAGACCTCATGGGACATCTCCAGAATCCTGCGGATAACCGAGAGGACGGTTAACTACCACGTAGGCAATATCATGCAGAAGCTCGATGCAACAAACAGGATACAGGCCGTTTATGAGGCCGTCAATCTGGAACTGATCGATCCGTAATGCCGCACCTCTGAGACGTATTGTAATAACGTGAATCTTTTGTATAATCTATTAAAAGACAGTGCGGATTTGAAAAGGATCATCTGTGAAGATTTTAAGATTGGTTGCGGCCGTATCCATATTTTTCGTCTTTCCCTGCCTTCCGCTCCTAGCCCGGCCGGCAGGCGCCGCCCCGCAGGCTGCTATAACCGGAGAAGGCGGGAGGAACGTCGAACTGCTGCAAAACGCGAAGGAGAAGTTTTATTTTAATATTTATTGGCTCGGAATTTTTGTAGGCAGTGCAACCCTTACGAGTGTAAGGGAAGGAGGGACAGTCACCTTTACATCCGAGGTCCATTCGGCCCCGGTAATTTCGGTCGTATATAAGGTGGAGGACCATGCCTCAAGCCGCGGAGTGGCGGGAATGCCTGAAAATTTCAGGATCAAACAGATGGAGGGGAGGTACAGGAGCGACAAGGAGACCCTCTTTGATCCTGCAAAAGGCCGGATCACTTATATAGATTATCGCAAGGGAATCAGGACCGAACATGAGGTGAAGAATTTTCCGGTGTGGGATGTGATCTCCGGCTTCTTCCATTTGAGGACCCTTCTCCTTGAGACGGGAAAGACCGTCTTTCTGAATGTCTTTGACAGCAACAAGATGCTGAAAACTGAAGTCCATGTGCTGAGAAAGGAGAAGGTCGCCTTCCCCGGGAGAGGGGACGTGGACGCATTAGTTGTCAAGCCGGTGCTCAGAACAGAGGGGCTCTTCAAACATAAAGGCGAGATATTAATATGGCTTACGGACGATGGGAGCAGGATACCTGTTAAGGTCGAGACCAAGGTGTCAATCGGCAGAGTGGTGGCGGAACTCACGCGGGTCGAGATCGTCCGGTAGGCTGTGCCCTGAGGTTATCTGCGGTTCAGAACGGTGAGAATTCTGTTTCTCATTTCGGGGGAGTCCCAATCCGTGCTGCCCATGATCTTGTCGACCAGAATTCCATGGCGGTCGATAACGAACGTTACCGGCAGTCCGATTACGCCGAACTGTTCGAAATAGCCCTCTCCGTTCTTGTCAAAAAAGATCCGGAACGAGAGACTTTTCCCAGTGACAAAGGATCTCAGAGATTGTTCCGAACTGTCGATCGACACAGCAAAGACTTCCAGCCCCCTGTCTTTCATGGATCTGTAGAGGTTGTTCATCGAGGCCATCTCGGACTTGCAGGCGTGGCACCATGAGGCCCAGAAATTAAGGAGGACGACTTTTCCTTTTTGTTCGGCGAGGGACGCTTTTTTCCCATTGATGTCATTGAGCACAAAAGGGGGTGCGTATTCCCCGATCTCCGGGGCAGTATCGAAGGCAAACGCTTTCCTGGCCCCGGCGCTCGAGAAAATCATGATAAGCACAATCGAACAAAGAAAACAGCGCGATTTCATGTTGTAGGTATACAATAAAATATTGACAATATGGCTGTCAAAGAATCGGTTTCAGTGATCACTGACACTGAAACCGATTCCTTGTTGGAAACCGGACGGCCTGATGGTCTAGAATATGAGAATGTATCCGGGTCCCATCGAAACAGGATTGCGGGCTCCTCTCTGGCCAGCCCGGCTTGACGGAGAGGAACTCATTCTGGAATGTTATGACCGTTCGCTGCAGCTGTTAAGGGAGAATTCGCGACCCTTCGGCATCATCGCAAGCAGGCAATGTGAGAAAGCGGCATGTCGTCATTATGTGAGCATATTCGCGCGGGACGCCTCGATTTCGGCGCTCGGTATGATTGCTTCGGGAGATCCGGGACTTGTCCGATCCGCGCGCATGAGCCTGCTTACCCTGTCAGGGGGGCAGGCTGCAAACGGGCAGATCCCGAACTATGTGAAGCCCGATGCCGGCGAGGTGGATTACTGGTACTTCGGCTGCATTGACGCAACGCTCTGGTGGCTTATAGCGGTGGCGTTCCATGATCGCCTGTTCCCTGAGTCTCCTCTTTCCGGGTGTCTGGAGAGCGAAATAGGCGGCGCTCTCAAGTGGCTTGCATCGCAGGAACATCAGGACCTGTTCCTGCTCCAGCAGAACGAAGCGAGCGACTGGGCCGACATAATGCCCAGGTCCGGCTTCGTGCTTTATTCGAACGCCCTCTGGCATTGTGTCAAGAAGCTCTATGGGTTGCCGGCTGCGCCGGAGACAGCACAGCACTTTAACTACCTCTTCTACCCGTTCGGCAATGAAGTTGCCGAGCGGCGGCGGGCCCGCGTACTCATGCATTACATAAGGAACGGGGAGAGATGCAGGGATTTCTATCTCAGCTTCGTGAATTTTTCGACCTGGGGCCGCGAGGTGGACGTGTTCGGCAACATACTGGCGCTGCTGGCAGGCCCGGCCGATACGTCGAAGGCGCTGAAAATTGTGGACGCTCTTGTTGCTGCGGGGGCAAACCTGCCCCATCCGGTGCGGGTCGTGCTCAATCCGATACGCAAGAGCAGCTGCCTCTGGCGTCCATACATGGAGCGGCACAGACAGAACTTGCCCTACCAGTACCATAACGGCGGGATATGGCCTTTTGCCGGAGGTTTCTGGGTCGCCCTTCTTGCCAAGATGAAGAGGGAAGAAGAGGGCTGGAGAGAACTGGAGAGGCTTGCGCTCGTAAACAGGCTCAATGGATGGGAGTTCAATGAATGGCTGCACGGAAAAACGGGTGAACCCATGGGAATGGCGGGGCAGTCATGGAACGCGGCGATGTTCATCCTGGCATTCCACGCCCTGCGCGACGGGATAAGGGTCCCGGGCTAGCCTCTTATCCCCGGCCGGAGACAGTCTCCTCACCAACCCTCTTTTTTTACATGCATCTCCACCCGGATGCCTTCCATTTTTGCTTGTCCACAGGCCTGAGATCTCCATACAGTCACTTCATAGGACTGCTTCCCGCTCAGGGTGAACGGGGCCCCATACCCCTTTTTCGGCGGAAGATCCTCGCAGGATATTATTGGCGTCCAGTCGACGTCCACCTTATACGTGTTTGTATTGACGAACTTGATGAAAGCCACTATCAGGTTGTTATAGCCGAAGGGGTGGTATCTCATCATGACTTCGACCCCTTCCTGGTTGCCGACAAGTTGATAATCCTGCGCCATAGCGGCCGATGCCGCAAATACGGATATACACACTCCGACGACAAGACAGCTCAACTTCTTCATACTGTCCTCCTGCCATAGGGTTTGCAAGCTCTTAATAAAAGCATAGCAGTCTTCTCAAAGAGGTCAAGGCGCTGAGCAGCATCGCAGACTTGAAGAAGAGTCGTCATGCCCGTGAAGACGGGTATGCAGGTAGATACAACTACTTGAAAAGAAGGGATTCCCAATTACTACCTCGGGAACGACCTTCAGGAAAGACTTTTCGCGAAGAAGTCAGCCTCGGCGGGTCATGGGCGGGCCTTCTTTGCTTTCAGCGAGCGCAGGTTTCATCCTGCGATCGAGTTCGGCGATGACCTGTGCTCCGAACAGCAGGATGACGGCAGCGACTTCTATGCTTAGAAGGGTCACAACAGCGGTTGCGAAGGACCCGTAGATGACGTTCACGAGTGACAGTGTCGCGTAATACCATACCAGGACCCTGCGGGTGATCTCCCACAGGACCGTTGCGCTTACCCCGCCGACAAGGGCATGACGGAAAGTAATACGGCCCACCGGCATTACCAGATAGATCGAGGTCAGCATCAGGATTTCGCCGATGATGCCCATGACATATACAGCAACCCGCGGTGCCCCTTCGAGGCTTAAATTGCAGCCGAGGATTACTAATTGCCTCCCCTCCAGTGTCTGCAATGCGCTGGAGACTAAAGAGACGGCCAGCATCCCCACAGCCACCAGAAAGATGTAAACGTAGGGGATAAGGACGGAAACCAGAAAATGACGGCGGTGGTGCCTGATGCGGTGAAAAAAGATCACTGACATCGCGTTTTCCAGCACGGTGAAGGCCAGAGAACTGAAAAATAACATGACGACAAACCCGATAACGCCGACTACATGACGGTTCTTGAGAAACACTCTCACCTGATCGCTTAACTTCGCCGCATACCCCGGCATTATCATGGCCAGATTGGACGAAACCGTCTCCATCAGCCTGCTCTGGTCCACGAAATGCGACAACACGACGAGGATCAGGATCAGCATCGGTATCACCGACAGGAGCGTGTAATAGGCGACAGCGCCGGACAGGAGCAGCCCCTGATTGCGCCGGAAGTCCCGCAGTACATCCCGGAAGAACCGGCCCGGATGCCTCAACCAATTCTCTGTTCCTTCTTTTTTTTCCATGGTCGGCTAAAGAATAGATTAGTTTAGTACAAAGAACACTCCAAAGTAATCCTTACTTTGCATAAAAAAGAATTCGAGGGGTATGTGTACGGCAAGGCTTTGTATTTATGACGGGCGGGAGACGGTAAATTAAAGCGGCTATGCACTCACTCGCCAAAAGGGGTCCCTCTTCTACTTTTTCCCCTGGCATAGGAGATAATGGCTTTGAGAAGGGAGGCGCTGCGAGCCAGTTCGGTGTAAGCCTCGTCCTGCGTCATCTCCCTGTTTTCCCTCTTCATTTTCAAGGCGAGGCCGCGGGCCAAGTTTGCAATTCGGGCTATCTCCCGTGCAAGTTCGTGTTCATTACGAATGGCGATGGGATGCATATGCCTCCGGATAAGACCTATATTATCCAGCGCGCCTGCTTCTACGATTCCATCGTTTATGTTGTGATGTTTTTCATTGAAGTCGTCGTAAGGCACATTATGGAGCGGCATACTGAGATCACCTGCGTAGTGGGCGCAGAAAGCCATATGATAGCCTGCATACCTCCCGTCCACGGTTTCTTGTATATATTTTCTGAGTGAGGCGATTATGGCGCCGTAGAGATGTCCCTCTGTGTCCGATGCCTTGTTATATCGTTCCGCCTGGTCCATGACCATTTTTTCCGTCACTTCGACACCTCCGGTGTTGTTGAACCAATGATTTGTTCCCTCCGTATTTCCGGCCTTTAATTTTGCCATGTCTGCACCGGCGGCATTATACCAGCTCTCATATCCGGCCGCTTTAGCAATTGCCAGATGTGTCCTGTCCTGCCATCCTAAAGCCGTACCTGCGATGAGAAGGACAAGGAAGAAGCAGATTGCCGACAGAATGATTACGCGATGCTGTGCTTTCATATCAGCCCTCTACACAATCAGGCACAGACCTTTATTGCGCTGTCGATGAACAACCGGATGAGGCCGGTCCTGAACCTCTCCAGATCTGTGCGGACGACGCCGGCCCGGGTCAATTCATGCAATTCAGCCAGAGCTTTCTGTGCCTTAACGAGATCGGAGAAATCCTCTCCGGTTATTTTTCCTGCCGCCAGCAGCTCCGTCCATCTCTTCAGATCCTGCCCTGATTTCTTCAGGAATCCATTCATGTCTGCAAGGGCTTCCTCCTCAAGGCCGCCGACAAGCTGTTGGGCGAGTTTCCCGACCTCTTTTTGCAGCTCCTTCTCGTAATCATCGAATATGGCCATTATTGATTTCCCCCCTAAACCGGCAAAACCGGAACCGGAATATTTTCACCGCCGAGACGCAGAGATCGCAGAGATCCGGTTAATTTTGTTGTCCGGTGAGAGGCCGGAAAACAAAAAAGTTCATCATGGCGGTTTATACATTTCTGCCCTCTCAGCAGAAATGTATAATTTACACTCTCTGCGCCCTCTGCGTCTCTGCGGTGAATCATAATAATTTTTGTGTTAATGTCATTTTGCACGAGACTTCTTTTGTGAGCGCCTACTTCAGGCACATTTTTGCCGACTTCTTATTTGCCTCCAGGCATATGATCTCATCGAAGGCATCGGATATTATTACCTTGAATTCATCAATGTACACCCTGTTCAATGTCCCTTTCGATTTCCAGCGGGAGAAGAACCTGCCCAATAGGTCTCCTTCGGGATTTTTAAGGATCTCCCACTGTCCGGCCGAGAGATTATCGGATGGTATGCCGTGAACATATTCATACGCCTTATCGATCTCGACCATGAGTGATTCGACTTTCTGCTCATATTTCGGATATGGCTCCGCCGCCTTGTCCATCAAGGCAAGCGTGACCGCCTTGAGACCGGTAGCGTTTTTATACGCCGTGGGACTGTACGGCCCTATAATCGGGGCGCATGCGGCCAGGCAGATGAAGAAAGCGCAAACAAATAGGGACATGCGTTTCTGTTTGCTGTAATTTCGGCTCACTGGGCATCATCTCCTTCTTGTCTTCCCGAGGTATGCCTTCAGGAAGGCTTCCCATTTTGTTTCTTTTACGAAATCGAGCCTCGCATAGAGGGGCGAAATCTTCTCTGTCGGGAAATAGATCGATATGCCGTGGGAGTGCTTCACGTCAGAGCCCTTGCACCCGGACTTTACGACCATACCGTTTTTTGTAACCGAGTCGATCACCGAGGCGCATGCGGCCTCGATCTCTTCGCTGCCCGGTCGTTCCCTGATAAGGCCGCAGAGGTCGACGAGGTCGACGTAGTCGGCTGTATAATATGACTGGGCCCGGCTGCGCGCCTCGATGAGAGACATCCTTACCGCAGCGCTTGAGAGGCCGGGGGTGAGGACCCGTGCCAGGCCGTCAACAGCATCCGCCACCGTCGCGGCCTTCGAAATATCGCAGGCCGATTGAGTCACATTATCGGAGGCCTTGTAAGACCTGATGTATTTATCGACGATTGCTGCCGACAGTCCGTGCGGCGTTATCGCCGGCTCTGATGCCAGCGCAGAGAGGATTGTATTATATGGCCAGCCGTCGCCGGGCTCCACCTCCTCGGAACCGACGCAGAATAGGGCGGCTCCCCGCATCTGATACTGGACCTCGAACATGTTCATGAGACATGCGTCCATGCCGAGGATATCGATCTTCCGTCCGAGCTTCTTCGTGACCGAGGCGAAGACACTCTTCATTTCCAGGTTGTCCAGGAAGTCCCTGGCGTCGTCGTCGAAGGCTATGGCCCTGGTGGCGAGGGCCTTTTCGATGGATGTACGAAAGACGGCGCGCTTCATTGCTCCGCCCGAGAGCGCCCGGACGGTGCTTAAGGGGAGGGCTTTCCCGAAGCTGGTGTCCGAGATGGCGGTCCTCTTCCGGACGATATCCCTTTTTAAAGACCGACCCATCCGGTAGACGTCCTCATCGTCCCAGCCGCTTCCGTGGTTCCAGATGACGGTTATATAGTGTTCAGCCGGGTATTCCCCTGCGGCCCAGAGAATAAAGTCCTCCAGAACCTTTGGGTCACCTGTGTTCGTTTCTCCGAGATCTCCCACAACGTCGGCTGCCGTCGTCCCTCCTCTTCGAAGGAAATAGCGCATTGTATGGTTTTTTGCCCCGCTCCTGTCGAACTGGGCCACCACGGCCACGTCGCTGTTTGAGCCGATCTTCTTCATCTCCATCAGGTCGGCCATTCCGGCGCCGTCAAGATTGTTGTCGCCGGCCAGATAGACCATCACCGTCCATTTCCTGGACTCCTTCCCCATTTGTTCAATCCCCCTTTTTCAATTTGAACTTTTTTAAACTGTTAGAACTGTTTGAACCGTTGAAACCGTTTGAACCGTTTCAGACTTTACTTTCGTGCCTTTCGCATATCTACCGTCTTCGTCCGTGCCATGAAATACTTCTTCAGGTTCCCCAATCCCGTTTTTGTTGCACTTGGCGAAAATATCTCCCAGAGATGGTGGTCGTTGAAGCAGTAGAGGGGTTCATACCGGAATGGCTGTCCTTCCCCTGCGAGTTCATCGGCATCGGGCATGCGGGCAGGGATTTTATCCAAAGTGCTTTCGAGGATGCACCACCTGCCTGCCTCGTTCTTATAGATTGGCCAGCAGTGGCCTCCCGGCGGCTTGCCTGTCCCCTCATAGGCCCTCCCCATAACGACCCTCACGCAGAATGGGCTGATGCCGCATGAGAGCAGGAGACTGGCAAGAAGGAAGCTGCCGTCTTCGCAGTCGCCCTTTCCGATCTGATAGGTCTCGGGAGGAAAAAGCCAGAAGTCGTCCTTCTTATATTGCGCTGTGTCGTAGACGTAGGTGACATTGCCGGCAACGAACCGCCAGACGACCATCGCCCGTTTGTCGAAATCTCCAGGTTTTTTTGTCATCGGAAGCCCGTGTTTTTCAGTGAGCTCGGCGAGTATCTTCTTCATGATGATGTTGTCCCTGAAGGATATCCATTCACGAATGTCTGTAATGAGCGGCTCCTCCCGCCCGATTACGTAGCGCTTTTTAGCGATGGCGGTGTCCTGAAGAATCGCGTCCCCCTCCCAGTTGTAGGTCATGATATTTCCCCTCCGAATAGCCGTTTAAACCGCTAAAACCGTTTAAACTGTTTCTTTCAAATATGGGAAAGGCGGGCAATACCGGTTGAGCGTGGAACAGTGCTGATCCCGAACCCCTCACAGAAAACTCACTCCCCATCCCCCAAAATTATCGTACAATACTGAAATTGCCGTCCGTTTGTCAATCCCCGTCCACTGAACTGTTTGAACCGTTTGAACTGTTTGAACCGTTTGAACTGTTTGAACCGTTTGAACTGTTTGAACTGTTTGAACCGTTTGAACTGTTGAAACCGTTTGAACTGTTGAAACCGTTTGAGCCGTTAAAACCGTTCCCCTTGAAAAAAGCCTCCTGACGCTGTATATTTCATGCATGGGGCACACGGGGATTCTTATAAGAACTGTTAAAACCGTTTAAACCGCTTGAACTGTTAGAACCGTTTGAACAGCTTAAACCGCTTGAACTGTTAGAACCGTTTGAACAGCTTAAACTGCTTGAACGGTTTGAACTGTTCTTTCAAAGGAGGGACTTATGGCCGTTAAGTATTTTGAAGATCTCGAAGTCTGGAAATCGGCAAGAACCTTAACGCGCAGGATATATGCTCTCACGGTTAAAGCCTCCTTCTCGAAGGATTTCGGTCTGCGCGACCAAATAAGAAGGGCTTCGGTGTCGATCATGTCCAATATAGCGGAGGGTTTTGAGCGCGGAGGCACCCAGGAATTCATCCAGTTTTTATCCATTGCCAAAGGGTCATGCGGAGAAGTGCGTTGTCAATTATATATCGCGTCCGACCAGGATTATCTCGACAAGGAAGAGGGCATAAAGCTGATAGATGAATGCAGGAGGCTTTCGATCATGATAAATAACCTTATGGAATACCTGAAAGGAGCCGGGTATAAAGGAGCGAAGTTCAAGAAGGCCCCCTATAAGAGTATGAGAGAAGAGGTTGAGAACTTGGTGAAGGATGCGGGGTTATAACAAAATAGTTTGAACCGTTTGAACTGTTAAAGCCGTTTAAACCGTTTAAACCGTTTGAACCGTTTGAACCGTTTGAACTGCTGAAACTGTTTAAACTGCTGAAACGGTTTGAACGGCTTGAACTGTTTGGCCTGTTGAAACGGTTTGAACTGTTTGAACAGTTTTTTGAGAAAGTTGGGTGCGGGGAATGGGATATGTGGCGGGCAATATGGAGGATGTTAATGGCTTACGGAGCTAAGAAGACTGAGCATGCTGGCGCGAAAAAGGGAAGCGGTGCCTACTGGGGTCGAAGGGTGGCGGCGAAGAAGGAGTCGAATCGAAAGAGGCGTGAGGAGGATAAGACAAGCGTGGGAAGGACCGAGCAGAAGGATGTGAAGACCGCTGGGCAGGCTGATGCAGGATAGATTCATAAACTTTTATGCCCATAGCCTTGAGGGAAAGCCGCCCGGGGAATGGCACCGGCTTGAAGACCACCTGAAAGGCACGGCTGAATCAGGAGTTATGAATGAATGACGTTTTCGTAGCCCATCGTCGGACACATGACAAGAAGGAACAAACTGTAAGTGAACATTTGATGGCCACTGCGCTAATTGCACGTAGATTGGCTGGAAAGCTTGGCATAACTGCGGCCGGGGAGTTGCTTGGTATGCTTCATGATTTTGGCAAGTACAGCCGCCAGTTTCAGGCATACATCCAATCGGCAACCGGAATACTGAACCCCGATGCTGATGATGAATATGTGGATGCCTCGGCACTCAAGGGCAAAATTGATCGTTCCAGTGCAGGCGCACAGTGGATATGGGAAAATTTTCGTCGTTATGGCCCACAAGGTGAGTTCGTTGGACAGATACTTGCCCTCTGCCTTGCCTCACACCATAGCGGGCTGATCGATTGTCTGAATTCGGAAGGAGAAAACGTTTTTGTAAAACGAATGCATAAGGATGTTGCGAAAACCCATATGCAGGAATGCACTGAGACAGCGGACGGCGAAGTGATGACAAGGAGACTGGAGCGGTATTGATGGATGACGACACGAGAAAGACGGTCCTCGTATCGTATCAGAAGCGTAAGCAGGAGGAGATCGAGCATCCTTTTCTCAAGGAGAAAATGGCGATAGGCCTGCTTCCTTATGCTCAGGCCCTGCTGATGGCTCGACATCTCAGGGGAGACCTCGATGGCTATCCGCCGTTCTTATGGAAATGAACCTATACATATTCTCTCTCGCTTGATGGGAGAGGGCGAGGTGCAATATGTTTGTGATTGTCAGCTATGATGTTGCGACTGATGAAGGGAAGGGCCAGAGGCGATTGCGCAGGGTCGCCAAGACATGCAAGGATTTTGGGCAGCGGGTCCAATATTCCGTATTCGAATGTATCGTCGATCCGGCGCAATGGACTGTGTTGAAGGAGCGACTGATTTCGGAAATAGATCCGAAGAAAGACAGCCTGCGATTCTATTATCTCGGCTCCAATTGGCAGCGTCGCGTCGAACATGTCGGCGCCAAGGAGCCGCTGGATCAGGAAGGGCCATTGATCATATGAACTGCCATTGCGAACCGTAAGTGTACATGGTTTTGCCTGGAGGTTCGCAGGGCATGAGTGGGCCTTGAAATATATAGACTTTATTGCATTGCTCTTTGACAACTGAAGTTTTTGCGAGAAGGAAAAAGGGAGGTTCGCAAAAAGAGGCAGTTTTATTCTTAATTTTTAGTGAGTTGTAGTGACGCGGTCGCGCCCCGCGCGGGCGCGTGGATTGAAACAT
>JBJKPE010000092.1:0-4535 GCA_046706685.1 Thermodesulfovibrionales bacterium
ACCACTCGTTATCCCCCTGGTCCCAGGAATAGCCCGGCCCCAGGCGGATGTCGGGATATTGTTTCGCTATCTCAAGGCGCAGTTCCGACTGTGCGGCCTCGTACCGTTGGAGCTCCGCCCGGATATCAGCCCTGCCAAGAAGCGCCTCGCGTCTCACCGCCGGAGTGTACAGACCGGCGTTCGCCTGTTCCATGTCGGCCCAGGAAATATCTGCGCCCTCCAGAGAACCTGCGGGCAGTCCGATAGAACCGGCCAAACCATGCCATGCCTGGGCAACTTCTTTTGCGGCGAGGGAAAGGGACAGGACGGCCTTATCGAGCGCTATGACCGACGATGTGAGGGCAAAGTCGGATGCCTCGCCTGCGGCGAGGCGCTGCCTGTAGAGCCCCACTATCTCCGACAGTATGAGTTTCTGTTTTTCCAGCAGGCGCTTTTTCTGCAGGACACCGTAAAGAGAAAGGAAACGCCGCCTCAATCTGCTTCTTATATTCCATGCCGTATTATTGATCTCCAGAAGTGCCGCGAGAGAGAGATGCCTTGCGACGTCAATCCTGTAACCGCGCCTGCCCGCAGTTTCCACCGGGATGTCCAGGGCGAGGGTCAGCGTCCAGGGCGGCAGCCCTCCCGGGTCGGCATGATACATCGGGGTGAAGCCGGCCCTCGGGTTTGGTATTTCGCCGGCGGTCGTAACGTCCGCTTCGCTTGTCTCCCATTTTGCCCTTGCCACGTCCATCTCCGGATTATAATAAAAAGCCGCCAGGGTCAAGATTTCCAGGTCCCATGTCCCGGACGGCCATGGAGCGACTTTCCCGTTGAGGTGTTTATCGATGAAATTTTCAAGCCCTTTGTCCCGGAGCGTCCGCGCCTCGAATTCGGACGCCGTCGAGGAAGAATTGAGGGGCTTCGCATGGAACGTCGTGCAGCCCGTCAGAAGGGCGAGGGCGGCAAAAAGCGCGATGTTCCTCATGGACTGCCTGTCTTCAGCGCTGCATCAGAGACAAGGTTATGTTTGTTCCCATTCCCTGGACAATTCCCAGCTGGATCATCAACATGGCGAGGGGCTCAAGGTAACGGGCGCTCACCAGGGGTCCGGCATCGACAGGCTCAAACCCGGTCTCGACGATCAGCTCGGACACGACCCTCTTGGCCTCGGCATCATCACCGCAATAAAGCATTGTCGGCATCCTGGAACCGAAAAGCCGGGAATCTGAGTGGTATATCTCGGCGTAGACCGTGTTGAAGGCCTTCACAACCTTTGCCTCCGGCAGAAGTCTCGCTATCTCCTCGCCCCCTGATGTCGAAAGTCCGATTTCGAGGCCGCTTGCGTCAGCCTTCAGGGGGTTTGTGCAGTCTATCACTATCTTGCCCCTTATCGGACCGGCCGCCGCTACTGCGTCGCCTATTGATTTCCATCCCACCGATAGCAGAATAATGTCGCCGTGGGCAACGGCCTCCGCAGGGGTGCCGGTCAGGGCGTTCTTGTGAGAAGCAGCCAGGTTTTTCAGCTTCTCCCGGCTGTGTGAAAAGCTGTACAGGACAACATGTCCCTTCTCAGCCCAGATCCTGCCAAGTCCGCTTCCCATATCTCCCGAGCCGATGATTCCTATATTCATTCAGACTCCTGTAGTCTACTTACGCGGGTGTTCACCTAAAACGTAGCAGAGGAGACGGTGGTTGTCAAATTAAGGCAGGCACTTAGCCGTCAGCCATCAGATCTGCAGCTCTCTTTCAACTCCGCGAGCTTTTCTTCTATGTCATCCGGCAGTTCGCTAGTAAACTCCATGTATTGGCCCGTTGCGGGATGGACAAAGCCGAGCAGTGCCGCGTGTAGCATCTGCCTTGGGAAGGTTACCTTCCTCCTGTTTATTTCGATGAACATTTTTTTCCCATAAGTCCTGTCGCCAAGGACGGGATGGCCGAGGGCAGCGAAATGGACCCGTATCTGATGCGTCCTGCCGGTGCCGAGCCGGGCCTCTATGAGCGTCGCGCCGGTGAGGTGCTCAAGAACTTTCCATCTTGTTACCGCTTCCCTGCCCCGTCTGACCTTCGTCGACATTTTCTTCCTGTCCGACTCGGAGCGTCCGATCTTCAGGGATATCTCGCCGCTTTCCCCTGTGAGAGCCCCGCTGACGAGTGCTATATATTTTCTGGTGATCGTTCTCTCCCTGAACTGCTCGACAAGATCATAGTACGCAGTGTCGTCGACTGCAACGACCATGACACCTGAAGTGTCCCTGTCGAGTCGGTGTACTACACCGGGTCTCAGCGGTCCGCCTACGGAGGCGAGCTTTCTGATGCGAAAAGCGAGAGCGTTCATGAGGGTTCCGCTGCCGTGGCCTGCCCCGGGGTAAACCACCATGTAGGGCGGCTTGTTGACGACGGCCACGTATTCATCAATATATAAAACTTCAACGGGGATATTTTCCAGGAGAAGGGTTTCCTCGTTTTCGGGGATTGATATGGATATGATGTCGCCAGCTTTTGTCTTGTAGTTCGGTTTGACGGCCGACCCGTTTACGGTCAGCAGTTCTTTTTCGATGAAACGCTGTATATGCGAGCGGGTGAGGCCCGCCATCTCCGACGCCGTGAGGTCAACGCGCTGCCCCGAGTTATCCGGTGTCACATGGAAGTCGAGTTTCTTCATACATATTAATTGTAGCTTAAATGAAGAAATTCCTTGATTCTCTGCGCGCCCGTTTTAGTTGAACATTTTTTTTCAGCGATTTCGGGAGACGGAAAAATGTTTGGCCCCATTTCGCTTCGGTGCTTTAAGGATTAGGAGGCGTTCAGCAGAATATGAGAAGAAAGTGTCCGTTCAGGCTAAGATATCCTTTTTTTGACCGGACTCCGGCGTATTTTCAGTTGTCGTGGCCAAAAAACCCTTGACACAACATATAAACATCTGGTTATATGATGATATGACGAACCTTGTGAAAATAATGAAGCTGTTGTCGGACGCCACGCGGCTGAGGGTCCTGATGCTTCTTACGAAGAGAGAGTTGTGCGTGTGTCAGATCATGGGTGTCCTCGGAATCTCGCAGCCTCTTGTGTCGCGCAATCTGCATCTTTTGGACGAGGCCGGTTTTCTCAGGGAAAGAAAAGAAGGAAAACTGGTCTTTTATTCCCTCAGCAAGGACATGGATCCGGCTAATCGCAGGATCGTAAGTTTATTGAAGGGTCTCCTGAAATCTGATAGCATTCTAGCAAGGGACCTGACGTCCCTCGGCGAGTGCGAGGAATTCCAGAAGAAAACCGGCAAGTGCGATATGAAGACCTTTTCAGATTTTATGAAAAAGAAAAGAAAGAAGATCGCACGGGAGACGGCGGGAGAATAATCTCCATGTTCAGGCGGACTGTCTTCATCGCAGTGCTGACCGTCGTGTTTACCTCTGTTTGTCTCTCGGGGGCGTTCGCGGGAGACAGGGTAATGACGATCACGGAGGCGATTCAAACTTCACTGAAGGACAATCCCGAGTTACGTGCTTTCAGGGAGTCTGTGCTCGGACAGGTGGAGGATGTCGGAATCGCCCGCAGCCTGATGCTGCCCAGGCTCAACTTTGAAGAAAGATATATGAGGACGGACAACCCCACTTACGCCTTTATGGCTAAACTCAACCAGGAACGGTTTTCGCAGCAGGACTTCGTCATAAGCTCGCTCAACAGCCCGCCGCCGGTAAGTGATTTCCAGACGAGTTTTTCCTTCGAGCAGCCGGTCTTTGCGCCTAAGGCATATATAGCCTTAGACATGGCTAAAAAAGAGGTCACGGCAAAAGGGGACGACTTTGACAGAAAAAGGGAGGAGATCGCCTTCCGCGTATTCAAGACCTACCTGGGAGTTCAGACAGCGAAGTCCTATGTGGGAGTCGCGGAGCAGGGCATCGAAGACGCAAAGGAGCATTACCGGATAGCGGAAGCCCGTTACAGGAACAACCTTGGACTCTATTCCGATGTCCTGAGGGCGCAGGTTGCCCTGTCGTCGGGAGAGGAAAGGCTTGTGGCCGCGCGAAAGGACCTCGAAGTTGCGAAGAGGGCCCTCGGACTGATGCTCGGTCTGACGGAATCAGTAGACGTAACGGATGAGAGGCCTTCGTTTGAGGTAAAGGATCTCGATTATTATTATGGAGAGTCGCTCGCAAGAAAAGACCTGCGGTCCCTTGAGGAGCGTTACAGGAACGCCCGGAACATGTTGAAGATGGCTAATGCCGGATACCTGCCGGTCTTGGGAGTGGGAGGCACGTATCAGCTGAATGACCACAGCAGCCCCTTCGGGGCGGATGGGGACAGCTGGCAGCTGGTCGCTTTTCTCCGGTGGGACCTGTTTGACGGCACGAAACGTGAGCATGAGAGGGAAAAGGCGAGGCACAAGATTGCCGAAACCGGCGAATATCTGGACGGGTTCAGGAAGGAGCTGCGATTCAAAGTCTACGACGCATATCTTGGCGTGGACGAGACGGAAAAGGGACTGGATCTTGCGAAGGCGGCAACGAAGTCCGCAGAGGAAGGCAGACGGCTTGTGCTGAAAAGATACGAAAATT
>JBJKPE010000093.1:0-9815 GCA_046706685.1 Thermodesulfovibrionales bacterium
TCAGTGTCAGTCGTCAGTGTCAGTAACGGAAACCGGGAGAGGTGATCCATAACGCATACGTGCGGAGCGTAAGCGGTATTCAACTGACACTAATCACTGACACTGACACTAAGTAATACGGAGGAGAAATGAAAAAAATCATCGTGATCTTTTTTGCATTTGCGTTGCTTGTTGCGGCATGCCAGAAAAAGGAGGAGGCCCCCCAGTCTTCTTACCCGGCGGGACCTGTCGAGTCGGGCCCTATGCAGTCACTGGATGAAATCAAACTTCTCCAGGAAGCCGTAAAGAAAGACCCGGGCAACGTTGAGGCGTGGACAAAACTCGGCAATGACCTCATGGACGGAGCCCGCTTTGACGACGCGATTGATGCTTATCAGAAGGCGCTCGCGCTGGCCCCGAAGAATGTGGATGTGAGGGTTGATATGGGTACCTGCTATCGAAGGACGGGCAGGCCGGAGATTGCCGTCCGGGAATTCAAAAAGGCCATCGAGATAGACCCCGACCACGTGACGGCCCACAAGAACCTCGCCATTGTCCTCGCCTATGATATGAAGGACAATAAGGGGGCGCTGGAGCAGTTCGAAAAGGTACTCGCTCTTGAGCCGAATGCGGAAGATGCCGGGAAGATCAGGATGGAGATCGAGAGGCTGAAGGCTGAAGGCAAGAAGTAAGGGCAGTGCCGGGTATTCCCGAAAGACTCAGGCTCGTCCCCGATAAACCCGGCGTCTATCTCTTCAGGGACCGTAACAATACCATCCTTTACGTGGGGAAGGCCAAGGAGCTGAGAAACCGGCTCAGAAGTTATTTCCAGAGATCGGCCGCTCTCGATGCCAGGAAGTCGGCCATGGTCAGAGAGGCGGCCGATTTCGAGTATACCGTGACCGCCAATGAGCTTGAGGCTTTTGTCCTTGAGGCGAACCTGATCAAACAGTACAGACCCAGGTATAATATCCTCCTCAGAGACGACAAAAGTTACCCATATCTTAAGCTCACGGTGAACGAGCAATGGCCGTGTATCGAGGTGGTGAGGAGGGTGCAGAAGGACGGCGCCAGGTATTTCGGCCCGTATGTGCCTGCAGGGGCGATGTGGAGCATGCTCTCCTTTATCCGCAACAACTTTCATATCAGGACGTGCCGCCGCTCTATAGACAAGCCTGTGCGGCCCTGCATCCAGAGCCAGATAAAGAGGTGCGTCGCACCCTGTTCGGGCAAGGTTGACCCCAAGGAATACCGGATCATGGTGAACGAGGTACGGCTTCTCCTCGAGGGAAAGAACAAGGGGCTTATCGATTCGCTCGAAAAGAGGATGATCAAGCTCTCCGAAGAAATGCGCTACGAGGAAGCCGCCCTGGAAAGGGACCGCATAAGGGCAATAAAAAAGGTTGCGGAGTTCCAGAAGGCGGTGGCTCCAGGGCTTGGCGATGTCGATGTCATCGGGCTGCACAGGAAGGAAAATGGCTGCGTGTTCAAGATACTTTTCATAAGAAACGGAGTCATGGTGGGCTCCAGGCATTTCTCTCTGAAGGGGATATACGGGGAGACCGACGGGTACCTGATAAAAAACTTCGTGGGCCAGTTCTACACCAGGCAGATAATCCCTCCCCGCGAGATGCTCTGCTCCGAGATGCCGGAGGACGCGGCCTCCCTTTCCTTGTGGCTTGCGGAAAGGAGAGGCGGTCCCGTGACGATCAAGAGGCCCCGCAGAGGGCTGAGAAGAAAACTCGTCGAGATGGCTGAAGAGAACGCCCGGATACTTGCCGGGACGGAAGAGGATGAGCAAAAGGCCGGGCTGACGGAGGAGGTCGCATCACTCCTGGAGCTTCGGCGGCCGCCGCGCGATATCGGGGCCTTCGACATATCGAATATCTCCGGCAGGGAGCCTGTCGGATCTTTTGTCTATTGGGCGGACGGAGAATTTCGCAAAGAAAGATACAGGCATATCAGGATGGATGCCGTCGAGGGGCCGGACGATTATGCGATGATGAGGGAGATGATCAAAATGGCGTTTAAGTTGGGAGTCACGAGTGAGGAGCCGGGAACCAGGAGCGGTAAACCGGAACTGCCGGACCTCGTTATAATAGACGGCGGCAGGGCGCATCTCGAAGCCGCTATCGAAGTCTTCAGACAGAATAATATCGCCGGAAATGATCTTGTCGCGGTCGCGAAAGACCCTGACAGGGCCTTTCTCCCCGGCAGGGAAGCTCCGCTTGGGCTCGAAGAAGGACCCGCTGCTCTGCTCCTCAGAAGGATCAGGGACGAGGCCCACCGCTTTGCTATCCGCTATCACAAGAAACGCCGCGCGAAGAAGGCGTTTGAGTCGCCCCTCGAAAAGATCCCCGGCATAGCCCGTAAGAGGCGGTTTGAATTGCTGAGGCATTTTGGTAGTATAGAAGCCATAAAAAAATCAACTGTGGAAGAGATTTCTTCGGTGAAGGGGTTTAACAGGAAGTTGGCCGAAAAGGTCCTTGATCACCTCACTGGAGACCGGACGAAGAAGGAGGAACAGTGAATATATACGTCTCAGGCTCGCTCGCATACGACAGGATCATGGATTTTCCGGGGAAGTTTTCGGACCACATAATGCCCGACAAGATCCATATACTCAACGTCTGTTTCACCGTCAACGGCATGGTCGAAAAATTCGGCGGGACTGCGGGCAACATCGCCTATTCTCTGAGTCTGCTGAACGAAGAACCGCTCGTCCTTGCCACGATCGGCAAGGACTACCACGCTTATTTCGACTGGCTCGGGAAGAACAACATACCGGTCGGAGGGATAAAGATAATCGATGAAGAATTCACGGCAGGCGCTTATATTACCACGGATCTGTCCGACAACCAGATCACTGGATTCAATCCAGGGGCCATGAAGCGTCCCTCGGAATACCGGTTCGGCGCGGCAGGTCCCGGGGATTCGATAGGCCTCATCGCGCCGGGCAACCTGGGGGACATGGTCGACTACGCAAAAGAATACAGGCGGAGGGGCATACCTTTCGTATGCGATCCGGGTCAGTCCCTCACCGCCTGGGTCGGGGCCGACCTGAGAGAGTGGCTGAGCGGTTCGACTATCCTGATTTCGAATGACTACGAACTTGATCTGATAATGAAGATGACCGGTCTGGACAAGAAAGGTCTTTTCGGTCTGACAAAGACGGTGATAACCACGATGGGAGAAAAGGGTTCGCTGATCAGCTCCCGCGAGGGGGACGAAAGTATAGGAGTTGCCAAGGTTCAGGACGTTGCCGATCCGACAGGAGCCGGAGATGCTTACAGGGCTGGACTGCTCAAGGGTCTTGTGACCGGCAGGGAGATGAAAACAGCGGCACGGATGGGCGCAGTGGCGGCCTCATACGCAATAGAGAAATACGGGACACAGGAGCACCATTTCAGTTATGGGGAGTTCTGCGCGCGATACGGTGAGAATTTCGGGCCGCTGGAGGATTAAATGCCCCTGGATCGGGTATCGGTGTCAGTGTAAGTCGTCAGTGTAGGTATTAAAGAATATCGACTCATCCGTCGCTATAGCCATTTCCAGCATGCCCGAGTTTCTTGGCCGGCATCCAGGGTATCCGTGCTTCCTGGATTTATGCCTGCCCCGTGGCCTCCATTGACGGCAGGTCCTGTTGAGTCTCTTTCGTCCCAAACCACTCACTAAGGTGTTCTTTCCTGAAGTCCTCCCCGTATCATTTTTGCTGCAGCATTGAGGTTTCTTCCGGGAATAAATATTTACCAGCCTGATGTCGAACGAGGTGTTCCCCCGCTAACCCGCAGATTCGCACCGGCGCAAGAGGTGAAGATTTGAAAAAATAACTGTCAAAATGCCGTTTCAAACCTTCCTGTACATCGCAGCGGCAACATATTTCTTATAGATGCGAGGTGTCTCTCGGGAAAAAATGCTTTCGCAGGTGTCTACCTCACGCACAGATCGCCTCTTCAAGAGGTATAGAAATGCGAAGAGATATCAAATTTAATAAAAGAAACACGCACAATTTTCTTCTGTCGTGTGACAGCGCGTGCACATGTCATATCGTTCTATCCAACCCATTAACCCCCACGACGAACTTTCGCCGGGAAGTTTGCTGTCGTGTAAGAAGCTATTGGCCAAACCTGATATGCCCCGATGGATAGTTAACATATTGAAAAGGAGCCGGGCCGCTATCAATGAGAGTCCAGGATATTGAACCCCCTGCACTTATTGTTCCTTCGTAGATCCAATAAAAACTGTTCCAGTCGTTGTCTTCACTGGTAACAGAGTAAACAATCTTGTTATCCAAGATATCTATGGAAAACCAGTCACTATAATAGCCAAGGCCGGCTGGAGATCCCGGCTGATACCACGAGTCGCCGCCATCAAGAGAAAGGGCAAAGATCGGCGTATACCAGCCAGCACCAACTGCTGCAACTTTGCCATTGTTATATCGTATGTCTCCGGTCCACGGATAGAAATCGCCATGCACGGGGCTATTGGTTGAAAGAACAACAGCCCCGTCCTTCAGAATTGTAGCTGTCCAGTCCGGCCATGAAGTTGTCAGAAGAAACCAATCGTACCCATTGGTTTCAATCCTGGCATAATCGTCGATGCTCTCTCCTCCCGGGGCGTATTGATAAACCTGAGAATATGAACTTCCATTTGCAAATTTGCCAACGTATTGAGATTTCCAATCCTCGGCCTGCCATACTACATAAACATCGGTCGTTCCATCCTCCTTCTTCGTTGCGGCTATATCAAAATCATCTGGCCATGCAGAATCAACTGCTGCAGAGCCTGTCAGATTCCACGATATCCCGTCCTCGGATCGATAAATGAAGACTACAAACTGGTCGCTATCCTGATGACTACCGACGCCAAGCCAGAACACGCCGTCGGCAACATCAATGGCAGGAAGATTATCGCCTACCGCAGGTGATATAGAAGTTGTCTGCCATGTCTCTCCGTAATCATGGGAAGCGGCTATCTTTATTTGAGAGCCGTCTGTCCCCTGTTCAGCGACGACCACCGTGCCGCTCTTGCCGATTGCAAGGCGTTTCCCGATTTCGTTATATGACAGTGCGGTCAGAGGCACAAGATGCCACGACCTCGTTTTTGAAGACCAGAAATAACGGTTCTCATTAGTACTGCCATCGTAATATCCATACCATGATGACAATGTCATTAAGCTACCTACGACTGCATCGTTTTCATCCCCTAATTTACCCGTGAAGACAAGCCAGTATTTAATGTCTTGAGCATCGGAGGGGATTGAGTCGGCAAAGGTAAAATTATATTCACTTACGGATTCGGATCCGCTCGATATGCTCTCGGCCAATTCCACTTCGTTCGAAACTCCATAGACAGAGTCACCGCCGCCTGCCGGCGTATATTGGTAAGAGACAACAAAGTTTCCCGGCGCGTCCATTGTCTCATTTGGCGTATTATTCTTGATTTTAAATGTCGTACCGCTGGCAGTCAACTGCGGATTTACCGCCTCGATCTGCCCTCTGAAGAAATAATTCAGCAGCCCGGCGGAGTAGCCGACGGCACGGGGGATGAGCTTGGCAGCGTAGTCTTGGCAGACAGCGTCATCAAGCTTTAAACCAAGCCGTTTCCAACTGGTGGGAAGGTATTTATAGTACCACCTTGCTGCGGCGAGGTGCTCTATATATTCCCCCTCAGTTGTCTTTCTTAAATATGTTTTTACCTTGCCCGTCGATGAATCAGTGTACTCAACCACGCCTCCCCATGAGGGGAAAGAAAATCCACTGAAGATTGTGCCATTGCTGAAAAAGTTCGCGTTAGAATATTCGGCAAGACCTATGTGGTCATCGCTATACATGGCCGTCTCACTTAAAGAATCCATGTCCCACAATTGTCTCGGGGCAACGGAACTTGTCGAAACATTCCAGTAGGGAAAGGTCGTTTCCGTGTAACTCAAGCTATTATTAGGATCAGCGGTGTATGCTTCATAATTATCCTTTCCCACAATAAGGCTGGCAGGAAAAATGCTCGCATGCAAATCAGCCCTTGTGTGGGCCGGCACCGACATGTCCTCCACGAGATGCATGACATGGCCTATGGCACTAAATGAATCTGCGAGGGCCTTCTCCCTGTCCGTTTTTGTTGTAAGTGTCAGCCCCTTGTAGAAGCTGTCTCGCGCCTTTTCCCATGACCATGGATTATTCGGATCATTTGCCCAGTCGTACGCGGAGGGACAGACGCCGCCGACACCGGATGTGTTCGTTATTGGATTGTAGAAATGGGAATATATGGGATCGAGAATAGAATTCCAGTTGTAATCTTCGTCGACACTAGCGTCTTCTATCCATTGTCTGACCTTCTCCCCGTTAACAAATGCTTCTATGCCATTGGTTAGGCCAATGTCATTAAGATAAAAATTCAAGCTGGAAGTATTTTGATCTATGACGTTAACAGTAATTTTTCTATGGATCGCAGTGGAATAAGCATCCACTCCCTCATTGTAGAAAATGATCAACGCAGAGATGGCCAACGCAATATAGACCTTCTTCATTGGCGGCCGTCTTTGGTCGATGGGCTTCTTCTCTCGCCGAACCCCAAGGCTCTGTTTTCCTCATTTGTGAGTTTAAGCAGATTAGGCAGTTTCCTTAACGCATTAGCGTCATGCAAAAGAACTTCTGCATGGTCAACTGTAAGGGCTCGTTCCTGTCGTGTTGTAGGTCTCCCCAAGCGAATGATAGAGTATTGGTTTTCGTCCACAAACTCGCGCCCTGTCAAACCCGGCATGTGCGCCTTTCTTTCCTCCGGCGACGCGCCTAATGGCGGATAACCGAGATAGCCGGGTTTGAAGACAACAACCCATGGCTTCTGCAACTTCGCAAAAGGATTCCCCGCACACGATATGGCAGGAAGCTCGAATTCACCACTCTTGTCGGTAAGGGTCTCCTCCACAGCACAGACTCTTTCCATATGCGGTCCTGTTTCTATTGTCCAGTCTGCCGCCACGACGGCACCCTCGATTGGCTTGCCTGTGTCGAGCTCGATGACCCTTCCTTTGTAAGACCCATCACTGTGGGCGCAGGCGCACAAAAAGAGACAAAGAACGCTCATCAAACTGAGTACTGCTCGACATTGATTATTCACGGCAGCTGCTCCTCTTTTCGACACGATAGTTCTAATATTCATATATCCACCAGTTCCCGTCTTTATCCTTCAAGAAGACAACCTCGTAAGAATAAGTTGTGCCATTTTCTTCAGTTGTCAATTCGCACTTGGCGTAATCTTCTCTTATCTCTTTTATCTTGAAGCCGGTCTGAGTCGCGGTAATGGCCTTCACTTCGGGCCCTATTGCCTCGAACATTTCTTTGTATGCTATCCTGCTGCCCGGATAAATATATCCCAGGGCGCTCTGTGTATCGCCCTTCTTCAGACTATCCGTCATGGCAGTCCACTTGTCTCTCAATGTCTCAAAGATATCATCCGCACTAGACAAGCTAATGGGAAAGGCGATTGCTGCTATCAGCAGACACAAGACCAGGCTCTTTCCAATGACAGCGCTCCTCAAAGAATATGTTCTCATACGAACCTCCTGAATGGTTTCAGAAATATCATAATCAGAATTCCTTAATCAGCCATAAACCATTTGAGTCACTCTCAAAAATCACTTCATATGAATAAGGTGTCCCATTCTCTGATGTGACGAGTTCATACTTCGCTTGGCCGTCCCTCATAGAGATGAAATTAAGTTCCGTTTGCGTTGCAGTGATTGAAGGCAACTGGTCACTCAAGAGATCAAACATCTGCTGGTAAGATGCTCTCGATGCCGGCAATATGAACGTTAAAGCCGTCGCCGTGTCTCCATTCAGGAGGCTATTGGTCATTGACGTCCACAGCCCTCTAAGTAAAGTGTCCGTGGCTATCATACTCATCACGGTTGCTGCAGCCGTATCCTGATACTGATCGTTATCCGGCCCGGTCACGGTCGCGGTGAAGTAGTAAATCCCTTCAACTGTCATTCTTATCTTGTATTCCGTGGCGCTTGAAGAGAGGAACTCCGGCTGGGCAGGGCCGGTTACGGTTATCGTCGAATTATCGATACTGAATGAGCCGTCTATTCTCAATGTAGTTTCCAGGGGCGCTATGCCGGATTCTGTGTCCGCCGTGAGCCGAATGTAATTCCCGGTTGTGACTGCATTGACCGTTATGGAGGCGGATGCCGAATTTCCTCCGGAATCATTTGCAGTGACCGTTAAAATGTTTGTGCCACTGACTAATGGCACATGACCTGCGACAAATTGATTGTCGTATAGACTTGCTACGATTCCGTTTACTGTCACTCCGGTCTCGTAGCCGCCGGCATTTGTCACCGTGCCTTTGACCATTACATCAGGCCCATGTATTGTGGCTCCATTTGGCGGGGAAGTTATTGTGAGCGTGATGGTTGAGGATGGCGAAGTGGTGGCAGATGCTTCATTGCTGTATGCGGAATCTCCAGCGGCGTTGTAAGCCCGCACTCTATAATAGTAGGTTGTATTCGATGACAGGCCGACATCAACGTATGTGGTGATATTTACTTCGACGGTGTTGATCTCACTATAAACACCGTTAGCGCCGGTTTTTCGCTCTATCTTGAATCCTGTCTCATTATTTGAGTTATCAATCCATGAAAGGTCTATCTGGGCTGAAGAAATGACAGTCGCAATAATATTTGTGGGCGCGTATGGAGGCGTCGAACCCGATATATCACCTATCGTAAGGCTGTTATTGATTATGAGCGCGCCGTCTGAGATGGTTTACACTTCCCGTAACGATAAGCACAGAGTTCAAGGTCACTGTGCCTGTGTACCATGAGGTGAGGTTTAACGAAGAAGGTATGACGCTTTCATCCCATGTACAATTCTTTGCTGATGTGTTATCAAAGATAATAGAATCGTTATCCTGCGGTATTATACCGCCCGTCCAGTTGGCGGGATTTGAGGCGAGATTATCAGCACCTCCGCCATTCCATCTTACATCGTCGGCTTGGGCAACAGATGCAAAACCGAAGAACAGCAATAATAACATCGCAGGAATTGCTATTTTGCCTAGGCTTGAGATTCCCCCCTGCATCATCGCTGTCCCCCCATACCCACGAGATTTACTCCGGCGCCCCCTAAATTATTGCCAGAGCAAAAAGAATTAAGCCAATCTCGAACCAGTATAAGTAGAAATGTGTTGTATGTCAAGATATGCAAAAAGGTGTGTGGTAGAAGGTAGAAATAGCTCCGTGACAGGTTTTGTCCTTCCAGATTGCCGATTCTAATTCACACGAGTTGCCGCGGTCGACCAGTCTATTCCCCGAACTACCACGAGGTTATTCCCGCGCCGAAAAAAAAGCGTGGTACTTTTTGTAAGCATGCCGTGGTGAGAATTCGTCTTCTTGAAGAGTAGTCGATGTTAGCCAAACCCAGATGGTGTAGTTATCTAAACGTAATCTTGCACGGCTCCCGAGAATGTGGAAATCTCGGTTACCGGCGGTACAGCTCAGAGGCCATCACATTGTGGGAAGGCCGGTTACGAGCGGTAACCTCATAGCTCCCAGGAGCAACACGGCAAAGTTGAAACAGGAGCGACAACGAACAAGGCCTCAAGTTATTGGGACGTGGTCGCTATGAGGTTTTTGCCCGCAATGGCAATCCCTTTTTCAACCTTTTATCCCATATTTCTGACGAACTTCATAATACTGCAAGTTTAGAATCATGGAAGGTATGTATGGATTCAATATCCTTCTTGTATCGTTTCTGAGCCTCCTCAATATCGTACAGCGTCTGAAGGTTCATCCAGAACTCGGCCGGAACACCGAAAAATTTGCCGAGCTTTAACGC
>JBJKPE010000094.1:0-4576 GCA_046706685.1 Thermodesulfovibrionales bacterium
TGAATTCCACCGGGTAGAGCGAGATTGTGTCGGCGTAGTCATAGGCGTCAAAGTTGATAATGTCGGCTCCGCTTCTGATTACGAGAGGCCAGTCGGCATTGCCGCAGCAGTGAATGCCCGCGACGGCTCCTTCGGAATGCACGGCCGCTGTCATCTCCGTGAGCAGCCTCAGGGCCTCTTTGCTGTCGACACCGAGGTAGCTGGAACTGCCGAGCGCCGAGAGGATCGGTTCGTCTATAAATATAATGACTCCGGCGGCATGCTGTTTAAGCATATCAATCTGCCACCTCGTCTTGGCCTTCAGCAGCATAAGGGATATCTCCCGGAGTTCCTCGTCGAAATATACCGCTTTGCCGCCCGAGTCCTTCAGGCCGAGCGTAAAGGTCAGAGGACCTGTGACATGGCCCTTAACGTAATCAAACCGTCTGCCCTGTCCCATTCCCAGGAACGCATGAAGGCCCTTTGCGTAATCTTCTGAGATAGCGATCCTGCTTTCCTCAGTCCAGCTCTCGTAAAACCGTTCAAGCTCGTCGGAGGAGTTTTTTTCGATCCAAACAGTCTCTTTCTTTACGTCAATCCTCGCAAAAGGCATTCCTTCGGAATACTGAGGAATCATATATTCCCTGAAAGACACTCTCGGAAGCTGGGGCCAGAAGGGAATATCGAATGTCCCGAGTATAAGTCTGCATGCATCCCGTGCGTCCAGAAGGGGGAGGCTGCCGATTCCTGTCGTGGAAAAGGGTTTTAACATATTGAATGATACCCTATCGAAGATCATTGTTTCAAAGCCTTTCGATTCGATATGTCGCAATTCATGCGAAAAGTGAGTGATGCAGCTGCGGACGATTCCTGCAAGCATTTTTATTGAAAAAACAGGAAAGACACGCCGTGCGAGCTTCAGGTCCCAAAACAGACCCGCTGTGTCAGTTATCTCGGGCTGAAGGCCCTTCCGGCCGAGGTGACAACCCTGGTCAAGGGTCTCATAATAGAAGGGACTTTCGTTTGTTTTCTTCTGTCATGCCCGAAGTCCTTAATCGGGTATCCTTTCAGGGTCTGAGGCCCTGAACTCCCGCTCAACGCCCCGCGGCAATGACGGCGGCGTTGTTACTATTTTGAGACTGTTAATGACTACAAGGCTTAGATGCTTTAAATCTTACTTGTTCTTTCTTCTTTGATGCTTCGTCTTCTTGAGCAGTTTCCTGTGCTTATGCTTGCTCATCTTTTTCTTGCGCCACTTGACAACGTTCCCCACGGACTCACCTCCTTCAAGAAAAATAGTAAGTAGTAAACAGTAAGTAGTCAGTAGTAATCAGGCAGCAGCTGGCACGGGCACGAGAAATCACCGTACAAACGCTTCAAAAAAACACGGCTAACTATTTTTGCCACTTCTGTCATGTTCTTTCGCCTGGTCCATGAATGCCTCAAGCTGAATATCCGAGGTCACGGACTCGGAACCATCGTATGGAATACTGAGACACGGGATGTCATAATCCGTTGCAAGCCCGCGCATCAATCCGCTGACGATAGTGCCCGGCATGCAAGCGAACGGCATCGCATTTACTATACCGGATGCGCCTCTGTGAATGAGATCGATACTCTTGCCCATGCTGAGGATAGCCTCACCCTCAAACGAAGGATGTACATATGGGGCTGCCTTATCGATCAACTCTTCAGTACGGGGCTCATGCAGCGTTTTCAGAAAACCGCCAAAGTGTTTGCCGAATCGCCTTTCTATCTTCTTTTGAAAGAACCCCTTCAACAGAAGATTAATGATACCAGAGAGGTCCTTTTTTATCAAGACCCTCTGCATCCCCGTATAATTTATGTAATGTATCCATTCCTCCACGGGCGACAGGTAAGCTTCCCCGCCCAGTGACTCGATTTTTCTCACAAGGTCCTCGTTGGAAAATCTGTTGGAACGGACAAATATTTCACCGACTATCCCGACAAGAGGTTTTCTGCCGGAATATTTCGGGATGTTCCCGAAATCCCTCCTCGCCTTGATCAGCAGAGTTTGAATGTCCCCGTCTGACCCCCTGATCGATAAATAGGCCCGTTCAAGATAGTCCTCGTACACCGCATCCGCCGTACCCTTCTCTTTTTCATAAGGCCTTGTCTCATGCAGGCATTTCTTCAGGAGTTCGATGGCTATGATGCCCTGCCATGACCTTATACTGAAATCCTTCCCAACAATGCCGAGATGATCGTAAAAATTCTCATCCTGGTTCGGGGAAAAGACCGGGACACCGTCAAGGCCGAGTTCCTTCATGACCAGGTTATGGAAGATGTTGTATTGACCGAATCTGCAAGGTCCGGAACCGGACGGCATAAAGAAAGCGGATTTCTCCGGATCGAACCCGGGTTCGATGACTTTCCCCACCATGTCGCCGGTGGTTACGGCACAGGGATAGCATTCTTTTCCCGATACGTATTTCCTGCCCAGGTCGACCGTTTCGCGCGAGGACTCGGGTAGCACCTCAGCCCGGATGCCGCAGTATTCAAATGCGGCGGAGAGCGCGAAGGCGTGGTCGGACATGAGAGGGATATAGATGGTCCGTGAAGCCAGTGGCGTCGGGCTTGAGCCGTTCCGGGAGGTTTTTCCCTTTCCCTTAGTCTTTTTTTCCGTATTTTTAATTTTGTCTTCCGCCTTCTGCTTTCCGCCTTCCGAACCGCTTATGCTGTCGAGGAACGCCTCGCATCGCGTTATCACTCCCGCGTCGGCACTGTGTGCGTCTATCTCTATATGGAGATATGGCTTGCCGGCCATCTCGATATCGAAGAATTTGGTGATAAAAGAGTCCGGGCCGCAGGAAAAATTTCCTATATAAAGGGCGTAGAGGAGCGGGTGGGACCGGATGAACCGCGCTGCGCTCAGCATCCTCTGGCCTGCCCGCCAATACATGTTGGGCCAGTCATCGCTGAGACCCGCCGGATCAAGCGGCAGGAAATCAGCCGGGATCGCCTGTATCCCGAGGTCTCCGAGCTTCTTCGATATGTTGAGATTGACCCCGCTGTCCAGGGAATTATAGGCCCTGCCTACAATTACGACAGCCCTTTCCTTAAGAGAAGAAAGGACCCTTTTGCCTTCTTCTTTCATGCCCTGTACAAACTCTTCCTGAGCCTTATTGGCTGCCTTCAACGCTCCAGAAAGCTCCCTCTGCTTTATTCCGTAGCGTCTCAGGACGCGCTTCAGTTCCTTTTCCATGAAACTGCCGCCCCGGCTCAGGTCGATGACGGGGGTCAGGAAATGGAGCTTTCTGAAGGCAATTCTGGCGCTGTAAGGGATAGTCTGCGTATAGGGACAGGCGAGACCCCTCTCGAATGTCTCCCCGGCACTGTTCAGGTTTACAAAACTTGGGAGGAATATGGCATCCACACCCCTGTCTAGAAAATATTTGATATGACCGTGGGCGACCTTTACCGGGAAGCAGGTTTCTGATAGAACGCTCTCGAGACCGAGATCGACTATGCTTCTGTCTGTTTTCGGAGAGACCTCGACCTCGAACCCCAGTTCCCACAAAAGCGTTGTCCAGAAAGGCAGGAAGTCATGAAAGTAAAAGACATACGGCACGCCGATTTTACCACGTGAACCGTGAATAGAGGAATGATTTTCTTTTTTCTTCCCTTCACTTCTTACTCTTAAGTCTTCCCTGTTCCCCGGTTGGCTGTTTTCTGACTTCTGCAATCTGACTTCCGACTTCTCCTTGTATTCCAGGTGTTCCTTCCAGAGCATTTCGTCCCGCAATGCCAATAGATCAGGGACAACTCCGGCTTTTCTGTCACGCTTCACATCGTATTTTTCGCACCGGCCTCCATAAAAGAGATATCCCTTTTCACCTTCGACTTTCACCCTGTTGATCTCGCAGACATTGGGACAACCTTTGCATTCGAACGACGATATCTCATAGGGTATCTTAGACAACTCAAAACCCTTGAATTTAGTCCCGGCAATTTCACCCTCCCCTCCGTCCCCTCCCCTCAAGGGCGGAGAAATATTCTGTCCCTCTCCCCTGGCAGGAGAGGGCATGGGTGAGGGGGACTTCCGACTTTCCATCTGTTTTTTTGCTATCAATGCCATGCCGATGGCACCGGTAACGTCGTGGTTCGGCGGGACCGTTATCTCCTTGCCGAGATATTTTTCGAAGGCGGCGACAACCGATTTATTGAAAGCAACGCCGCCCTGAAAGAATATTTTCCGGCCGATAGGCCTCTTGCAGACAACTCTGTTGATGTAATTCTGAACGATAGAGTATGCAAGACCGGCAAGCAGATCGTCCTTGCCCGTCCCCCGCTGAAGGTTGGCCATGAGGGAGTTCTCCATGAATACTGTGCAGCGCTCCCCGAGCCTGCAGGGGTTCGAGGAACTGAAGGCGGATTCCTGGAATTCACCTTTTATCGAAATGCCCAGCTTTTCGGCCTGTTCCTCCAGAAACGAACCCGTACCGGCGGCGCAGGCTTTGTTCATCTCGAAGTCGGCGATTACTCCGTCTCTGAGAGATATATATTTGGAATCCTGACCGCCGATCTCGAATATGGTGTCTGCGTCCCTGTCTATGAAGGCTGCCGCCGTTGCCTG
>JBJKPE010000095.1:0-20522 GCA_046706685.1 Thermodesulfovibrionales bacterium
GGATTCCACCAGAATTCTGGCCTGCAGTTCCGCGAAGGCGTTTCCTTCTGTCTGTGTTCCGACATAGGAGAGAAACTCGATCGTCTCGTATACGCCTCTGCCCAGCATGGCGTTGAACACCATCTTCCTGGTGTCGGGGAACTGGCTGGTCAGAAACACCGGGACAGGCAGAGCCTCTGTGATAAGCGGCTTCAGTGAGTTCCCTCCACGCAGCCAGGAATCAGGGTCTTGTCCTTCAGGCAGAAGAATGACTGTTCCCCCCATGCGCCTATCCAGAAGCAGCTTGGCTGCTCTTCTTGCCGCGTTGAGTCCCGCCTTATCCCCGTCAAAGACCAGGACAGCCCTGTCGCAATATTTCCTGAGGAGTTCGACCTGTTTTTCCGTGAGAGCGGTTCCGCATGGGGCCGTTGCGTTTCTCAGACCATGCTGGTGGCACATGATGACGTCCATGTTTCCTTCCACAATGATTGCGCACCCGGCTTCCCGGATGGCGGCGCTGTCGAGCCCGTATAGAAACTCACTCTTTTTGAAGATCGGACCGGTCGGGGAATTGATATACTTAAAGTCCCCGTCACCCTCCAGTAGCCTGCCGCCGAAGCCCCGGACCTTGCCTCCCCGGACTGCCGGAAAGATTATCCGCCTGTAAAAGAGGTCTTTCAGTATCCCGGACTTCGTTGTGGCTACTCCCGCATCGAGGATCTCCTGATCCGCATATCCCTTGTCTTTGAGTATTTGTATTATCGAAACTCCGTTGGTGCAGCCCAGCTTGAACCGGGCAATGGATTCCTGAGTGAGCCCACGCGTCTCCATGAGATATGCCAGTGCTACGGGATTCTTCTGCAGATTGCCTGCGTAGATGTCCTGGACGATGGCCGTCATCTCATATAGCCGGTGGTAGATGCCTTTGCCGGTATTCATGTCAATGCCGGCTTTCGCCGCCAGCATCCGCAGGGCTTCGCCGAAATCTACGCCATCCCTGAGCATGACGAAGTCGATGGCGCTGCCGCCCTTCCCGCATCCGAAGCAATGAAACGACAGGTCATTCGAGTGAATCTGAAACGATGCCGTTTTTTCCGTATGCGTGGGAAGCAGACAGCGCACCATTACACCGCGAGCGGTTTTCCTGGCGCCTTCGAGGGGGCCGTAAACGTCTTCGGCCGTCAGACGTCCTATGATTTCGTCCTTATCTACCATGGCGCTCCTTTCAAATCTCGATCGTATTGCACCTCAATGCGTTATAGGACAAGGCATCGCTGAGCGCTTTCTTGTTATGCTCCGGACCGCGCTCCGCAACCCAGTTGCCGTAGCGGTCGGTCAGCAAGAGCGCATCATCGTTCACTTCGGTAATTTCCTTCATCTTGCCTCCTTTTTTTATGAGAACGGTCCATTGAGGTGTCTCCGCCATGATTTCGTCAGGACGAGTCGTCCCTTGATATTGCCGCCCGGCTGGACGACCCCGAATCGAACGCCTTCAGCGCAGCCCGTGTTCACGGCCTTCCGGTATGCGCGATTCGCTTCCGCCACGGCTTCGCCACGATCTTCGAAAGGCTTCGAGCATTTGAGGGGAAATCCCGATCCGTGGACTTCAACAAAGCCGTAGTGTCTCTTCTTTTCCTTCACAATATTTCCTCCATCTCCGCGGGGAAAAGTTCGGACTGCTTGTCGGGCCGCTTTTGTCCCGGTTGCTGTGATGATCCCTCCCCGGCGGAATCAACAATCGTTCCCCCGAATACGGAAAGGGCCTGGACTATCAACGCAAGATTGCCTCCGGCAGGTCGCGACTCCATAAGACAGAGATTGCGCACATTTTCATAGGAGATACCGGTCCCCAGAACAATCGTCCTGTTCAGTACCTGGCTGAAGATCCTCAGGGAAAAGCCGGTTTGCTCGAAAAGACCGATCGGACAGTCCGCTATCGCCCCGGAAATCCCCTCAGCGGGAGCGCCGATCCTCGGCAGCTCGCCGATGCACTTATTCGGATGACCGGGTCCTTTTTCGCAACGGCCTCCTTTGTAACCTCAAAGCCTCTCCTGAGCAGATCCGCCTGCTCTTTACTTCCCGCGTCAGTCATTGCTCCTCCCTCCCGACAGCGCCTGTCCCCCGCGGCCCTTCTGCTGCCTCCTTTGCTCTCTGATTGCCCTGAGTCTTTTCGCTGGACACTGCCTTGCGTACCAGTCAACGACCATGCCGCGAAGAATCCTCTTCGTTTCACGAGATAGTGTGTCTTTGAACTTCATGTGTTCCCCTTTCATTGGATATTACCGTGCGCTGTTTTCTACGGCTGAGGCTGGTGTTCTTTCACTGGCGCCGCCGCTCTCTTTTTCCTGCCTCTGTCAGCGCCGGAAGAAGGCGTGGAAGTCCGGTATACCGCCTTACCGTTACTGTCCGCTTTCGTGATCAAGCCGCGGTCGACCAGCTTATTGAAGGTGTCTTTTATGAAAAGACACTCGACCTGACGCAATTCCCCTCTGTGCGTGAAATACGGCAGTCCCGTTCTGATATCCAGGTCAGGGAACTTGAAGAGGTTTCTGCGAGCCGTTCTGAAGCGTTCAAGCAGTTTACCTTCGAGGGATCCCTTTCTTTCCTCCAAGGCTTCCTTCAGCTCCTGTGGAGTGTAATTGTATGCCTCCTCGTGGGTGTCGACGTGGTAGAGTGTGAATGTCACGCCTTTTTTCAGAGCCTGGGAAATCTCATCGACTTTGTCTTTTCTCACCCATCCTACGAGGTCCTGGGGATGGCAGTACAGGTTCTCGCAGCCCCCTCTGAACCCCTCGAAGCTTCCAGTGCTGGATTTCTTCCAGCTTTTGAAGCCTATTGCATCCAGAATCCGTATGACCTCGAAGTAGAACGCCCAGCACTTTTCTTCTGGCATGCCCTGTCCCCAGATATAGCCGGACTCAACACGAAAGTAAGTTCTTACATATACGTTTTCATCTCTTGGCAAGGGAGTGCTCCTTTCTTGTGATTGAAGTATGCCTGTCGGCATGGTGGAATCCTTTGGGTGCTCATCCATTCGACGGCGCCCCTTCCAAGTTCCGGACAAGCGCCCTGGCCTCCTCAAGGAGTATCGCCAGGTTGGGCCAGTAAACGCGCACACCGGCGCCAGATTCGACCATGCTGTCTTCCGCGTCATCGTAGTAGTCAGTGAAACTTCCGAAAAAGGAAGATGGATCATATTCGTCGTCCGCAAACTCCTCGATCCTAAGCGGCCTTTTCATCGCCTCTATGTCTGCGATGAAGGACTTTAGTTTGGCGAGCAAATCCCAGGAGCCTGCCAGCAGGCGGGCATTTGCCCAATCCTGATCGTCCGCTTTTTCTTCAGGGTCGATGACCGCTATAATTGCACCTGTCTTGGGCGCGCATATCGCAATCCCCCTGCCCTCCGTCCGCTCTTCCGGTTCCGCTGTGTAGGGACCCTCCGTAGCCGTCATGGTTTCTCCTTCCTTTTGTATCGATCAATATTGAGGGGGCAAAGAGGATAAACATCCGCCCCAAAAAGACGGCCCCCGAAAATCAATTCGGGAGCCGTCTTCCTCTTTGTCCGTTAAAATAAAGTCGGCTGCGCCTCTTCCTCCGGTTCCCGCGGGGCATCAAGGCCCGGTGAATCGTAAAGTTCGCCGGCGCTGAAGGCAGACAGAAGCGCATGCGCCTCAATGCTGTCGCTATTGGGGCCGCAGCCCTCGACGCCCTCGTGATCGTAAAACCCCAGGCGCAGAGCCTCCAAGTCCCGCGACGCGTGAAATTCGACAAACGGACCGCTGTGACCGCTCGGCCGCGTACAATACTGCCCGGGTCCCGCGCCGCATGCCGGGCATGTCACTTCAAATGGCGGGTCCTGCGGGAAGCCGTGACCGCAATGCATGCAAACGACGCCCTGTCCCGGTTTTGCAGCCGCATGCAACTTTGCCATAGCTCCTCCCTCCTTCAGCCGAGGAGTTTGAGGGCCTCGGTGTAGGCCTTCGTCTTTATTTCCGCGCCGCTGCCGAAGTTAATCGTGTCGATGTATCTGTCGGGCTGTTTGACGTAATCCGTGCGGGCGTGGTCTGTCCATTCCGACACCGCATTGTAAGCGCCCCACAGGGTATGACCGGCAAGGTCGGAGCCGGCTCCGCCATGGTAGAAGCCTTCGATCTTCTGCCTGATGTTTTTGGACCTGGAACTTAGTTCCGGCACGATGTTGTCCATGTAGGTCCGGAATTCCTCGTCGGTGATCTCCCGTCCGGCGAAGACCTGGAAGACGGCGGCTATCTGTTCGAAATAGTCGTTGGCGATACCGAGAATCCTCTGGGCCTCCATCACCTTGTGAGCGACGTTTCCCGTGTGCTGGATGTTCACGGTGGTTTCGGCCGAGGAAATGGCCTGCCGCAGGGTGTTCATGCAGACCACTCTGATCGGCGTAAAGAAGACCCTCATCGCGGACTTGCCGTTATGGGCGTTCATAAGTACCAGGTATTTGTCCACAACGTCGTGGCCATTTACGGCGATGTTGCCGGGCAGCTTTGCGAGCATCCAGACCTTTTCGCCGTTGAAGAGGGCGCCGGCCGTATGGAACTTCGCCTCTTTCGAGGCGACGAGCGTATCGATGAAGTTGAAGGCATCGTGGTTCTGGATCGGCTGGTACTTGTCGCTTACCACGCCCAGGGGGATATTGAGGTCGGTCCTGACGGTGGCGAAGCCTTTCGCCTGCTCGTATGTCGGCTCGCCGGAATCGGTCTGTGTTCTGAAGAAGATCTCCCTCTTTTCGACGAGCCAGTCGAGGCCCGAGGCCTCTATCGCCTCCGATGCTGTCAACACATGGTCGACCGCTATTCCCAGCCCGTGCCATGGGCGCTCTCCGTAATAGAACATCTCTGCCTTGCCGTTTTGGATCGAAAGTTCGTGTGCCATTGTGTGTCTCCTTTTCTTTTTTTTGCGTGGGGGACTCGGTTTCCCCCGGGAAATACGTGGCGTACTGCCGCCTGAAGCCGTCTTTATCCCGTGACCACGTCAACAACCTCACATTGCCGTACCGATCGGGCTTTCAAACACCCGCTGCAGCAGTTCAGTGACATCGATCTGGCGGGCCTTGCCGTCTTTAGTCACTACTAATTTCATAACGCCCCCCCTACTCGCCGAGGAAATGCTCAAGACCGCGATCGGAAAGTTCCACCACGAAGTCCGAGCGCATATCGATAAGGATATTTCGGCGGCGCAACGGGTCGATGCCGGCGCATATCAGACTTTTCGAGACCGCCCGGAGCATCGCCGCCCTCTCATGAAGTGGCGCGGTATGACCGAGCCCGGGGATATCCTTATACATGCCGTTCACAAAGCCGTTACTGTCTTCCATCGCCTCTCCTCACACTTTGTTCTTTGATTCCGAAATATAGCGACCACTTCAAAGGGACCCCGGCTAGCCCATACCAATCCACCCTGCCCTCGCCACTCCGATTTGACTTTCGCCCTCGAAATTCCCATATACCTTTAAAGAGGAAAGGAGGTAAGGCAAGAAGATGGGTTTCGCGGTAGAACACAGGATGAAACTGAAATGCAGAATGACCGGCAAGACATGGGTCGTGACGGGCCGGTCCGGGTCTAAGTGGAAGATGCATCTCTTCCCGGTGGGGAAGGTCACACATACCATGGCCCCCGTCGTAATCCAGAAGCATTTTGAGCCGGTGGCATGAAGAAGCCGACGGCAGAGAACATGCCGCCGGCCTCCGGCTGTTTCGCTACCCGGCAGGCTCAGCTGTTCTTCTGCAGAACAGAATCGAGCTCCGATATCAGACGGATAGCTATCTCTTTGCGCTGGGTGTCGAGGCGCAAATCGCCGTCGTTATAGTCCTTCCCCGGAGCAAACATGAAATAATCCGGATCGAAAGCCACTGCGGAAGCGAGGGCCGCTCTTATCGTCTTCATCTCCGTAGCGCTCAAGGTGCGAATCGCGGCGTTGCTGTCCCTCGTTCCTCCCAGGGGTGCCCTCCCTTTGACCAACCATCTGACAGCCTTCATATTTCCTCCAAAGGTTCTTCCCACTGATCGCGGGGTTTGAGCCGCTGTCCTGACGTGTTGTAAACAGCGCCGCAGCCGCAGTCGACGGCACCGGCGCAACCTGCGTTGACAGGATGAAAATCCAGTTCCCGGCCGCAAGTCTCGCAAGTTCCGACCGCTGCAATGAGGCGATCGGTTTTTTCATCGTGCCGCCTTGTGACCTTGACCATTTGAGATCCCCCCTTTCTTAGAACAGTGCGAACTGGGCGGCCTTGCCCTCCAGTTCCTTGTCGAGGTCGCCGTAACGGACCTCCAGCTGCCCGACCCTTTTCCCCTTCATGTTGAGGACAGTAACTTTTATCAGGGTATTGGCCTCTATGGAGGTCTTCGATACGGGTGAGTGCTGGGAACGGACCCTGCCGGTTTTGGCCGTTGATGTGGCCGTGGCTGAGAAAACCGCCTGCTCGCCTCCCATCTGAAGCTGAGCCTCAATCTCGCGTTTGCGGAAATTAGCCCAGGCCTTCTCAGCGCCTCCGTAGTTGCCGTCATCCAGAAGAGCTTTGCCGAGTTCCTGCGTCAATGACCCGGAATCCACGCCGTATTCCGCCAGTCCCTCCGGGAGATCCCCCTCGACCATCAGTGCGACTTCAAGCTTCCTTGCTATGAGGGCAATGGCCTTTTCCTGCATGGTCTGCTGATAGCAGAAGAAAACCACCTCCACGGAAGCCCTCTGACCGATTCTCCAAGACCTTCTTGCCGCCTGTCGCAGGCTAAAGATGTTATAGCCGACCTGGTAGAAGATTACGGTCGGAAAATCAATCAGGTCCAGACCGGTCTTCACTAGTTCGGGATTACAGATGAGGACATCCAGGTCCCCGGCGTGGTTGTTGATCCAGGCTTCCCTTCTCTTGGGCGCCACAGATGCATCGAGGATGCCTACTCTGTACTTGGCGTCGCCGAGTATCCTTTTCAGCCTGGGCCTGATGTCCCGTTTGTCCGTGAAAGAGACGTAGCAGAGCACCTTCCTGCCGCGTTCCTCGTTGCTTTTGACAAGCGCGAGAAGTTCCTTCTCCTTTGGCAGCAGATCGCCTTTCTTGAGTTTTATGATCGGGGCTTGCACGATATCGGCGATCTCGCCGACCCTGTCTTTGATCTCGATCTGCTCCGGATAGGAGACACAGGTGTCGGGATACGAAAGCAGGGCCTGAAGCATGGCCCCCAGGCTTCTTTTGCCATGCTGCCGGAAGGCCTCCTTGAGGTCGTCTTGAAGGTCTTTGTACGCAGCGGCCTGCAGCCCCATTGAAACGGTGGCGACCTGCTCGGTATAAGGAGGCAATCCCTCGATGACATCGGCCAGCCGGATGAAGCAGGCCTTGTTCAGGAGATATCTGCCGACGACGGCGGGGCTGACTCCCGGGCGTCTCCTGATTGTGACATTCTTCTTCCGGCCGCGGCCGTAGTAGTTGTCCTCGTCCTCAAGGTCGTGAACCTCTTCCAGTGTGCCGTAGACCTTGAGAAAATCCGTGCCCTTGTCGTAGCCGAAGCCGTCTGTCAGAAGACCCCTGGGGTCAAGCCTGAAGAGCAGGAAAAAACTGTCGTCCGCATAGCCTCCGTTAAGGGTGCCCGTCAGGCACAGACAGCGCTCGGATGCGGAAAGCAGCGCGCCCATGGCGCGGCCCTGAAGGCTGTTTTGAGCTTTGTAGTCCTGGATCTCGTCGAGGACCACGAGGTCGAAGAAGCCTTTCATGTACTTCTTGATATACTCGGCGGGCGAAAACCGTCTGAGTTTGGAGTCCGCCTGCCAGAGGACCTCTCCGCAGCCGCATTTCTGCCGCTTCTTCTTCAGATCGCCCCAGGTCATATAGACGTCGTCGTCCTTCGCGTTTTTGTGGACGGGGATCTCACCGCACTTCGGGCAGCGCGGGAAAGCCTGTTTCTCTGAGCCCCGTATGGGCCTCCACCCATAGGAGAGCTTCGCCCGCTCCTTTGAAATGACGAATACCTGGTGGCTTGAGGCCGGCCGGTTTTCCTCCCTGAGTCCCCTGAGTATCTGGACCGCATTGGGCACGGCCAGGTCGACCACCTCCACGTCCGGTATGGTCTGCTTGGCCTCCCGTTTCCACTTCTCCACCAGATGGGTGGGAGATATCACGAGGCTCCGCATCGGCCTGTCGGCCATCGCCATTATTGACAGACCCAGAAGCGTCTTGCCGCTCCCCATCTCCCCCACGATAAAGAGTTTCTGACGATTTTGCCGGTAAAGCGCCTTCGAGACGCCCTTGATAATCTCCGCCTGTACCGGGAAAGGCTTCCGCAGCAACCGAGGCATCCTCATGAGAAAATCATCGACTCCATCCGGCGCCAGCGGGTCGTAAACAGGGGCCATGTTGGCCGCGATCTTTCCGGTGAGCTGGGAGCTGTACGTCTCAAGAAAGGCCCCAAGAGACATCGTTGTTGATTCGTTTTTCTCGGCTGCTGTTTCAGTCATAGTCCTCCTCCGCCTTCGCCGACTTTTCTTCCTTTTCCATCGCTTCTTCCTCCTTTCCCATTGCGCTTATACCTCGCGCGGCCCGCTCACGTGTACGTTTCTCCAGGCAGGCCCGCGCACGCCTTTGAGCCAGACAGGGATCTGTTCAAGACGGAAATCGAAGACCTGCTCCGGCTTTCCGTAAAACATCTCCTGCCTCGGCCTGGCCCCGGCCTCCAGGAGCGCAGTGTAATAATATTTGTCCTTCTCTTTCTCCTCTTCATTGAACCTGATGCGAAGTGATATATGGAGGTCCGATTGCCCTATGAGTGATGCTTTTGCCAGGGCCTGCCGGCATCTCTTGATGTAGATTTCGGGGGTGGCTTTACCACGGGCGAAACGCCTCATGCCGCCCTCGAAGCTTCCTGCGAAAGTGCAGATCTTTCCGATTACGTCGCTGGTATCGCCGATTGCCACTGCGCTCCAGTGCCGTGCCCGCCTGTTCGTAGCGGTGTCTATGACATTATTGTCGCCGCCCAGCTCGCAGAGGATATGGATGTCCTGCTCATAACTGATCCCATGCAAATACTGGGGGATTTTGACGGCCCTGATATCGTCGATTATGCGCGTGCTCATTCAGTCTCTCCTTCTTTGTCATGGACTTGCAAAAGGCGAAGAGTCCTCGGACTCCCGGCCTCTTTATTGCCCGGCAATCTTCCGGATCGCGTTGGCAGCCTCCTCAGGGCCCAGAGCTTCGAGGATATACGACAACTGTGAGGAAAGGCCGCCGTTATTGATGTTGGAGGCCTCCCCGGATTTCAGGTCGTGCACGAGGTCGTCGATGTCGTGGATGGCTTCGTTGCTTTCGACACTGCCCTCATTGATGCCGAGTCTCTTTGCCAGTTTCTCGATCTCTGCCAGTTCCCCCTCGTCGGGCCATATGGCCTTTTCGGGATCGAAAGTGTCCACGGTGTCAGCCCCCATTGTGGACACCGACCAGTCGCCGTAGTACATGCCGTTGTAGTAAGCCAAGGCGCCCTTGATCCTAAGCTCGTGGTTGTCCTGTTCTGACGGCCCCAGCTTTATGTCGCTGGCATAAGTCGTGTGGGCGTAGTCGTAAGGGCCGAAAATCGGTCCCTGCTCGCCCCAGTCATCCATCTCCTGGCGTGGGTCTTTCCGTCCATGGAAAAGACGCAGATAGACACCCATATGAGTCCTCCTGTAATTCGTTGGTTGTGAATAAAAAAGGGGCGGGGAAACTGCCGGAAAAGACAGTCGTCCGCCCCCTTCCCTCCAGGGGAAAAGCCGGTTAGGTCTGCTGCAGGTCAGTCTTTAGGGTGGTCGGCCTCCTTTATGGTTCCCTGCTTCATGATTCTCTTTGCGCCAGGGTAACTTCAGGCATCTCCCCGCCGCACTTGATACAGTGAAGGGCAAAGCTGTGGTGAAGGTCCGAGACCACATGGTTCCCACACGCACTGCATCGATATTCGTACCAGGTTCTTTGCACCAACTCGTCGGACGGATTTTCCAGCCTGAGCTTCTTGAGATCGTCAACAGACATTATGTGGGGCATGTTGTCTCCTTCCAATTTGTGAAAGGTCAGGTATCATCAGGCGCTTTCCCCCTTGTAACGCTTTCCTGATTGTGAGTGTTACCATAACTCCCCAATGTGTCCTATCCAAACAAACCCGGCCACCCCACTTGCATTTGTGGTATATTTCAGACACGTTATTCGGAAACAGTTTAGACGGGCACTCCGGAGTAATTCGGACAGATGTATCTCTATAAGACAGATTTCGAATAAGCAGCATTCTGCAACCGTGCCGCTTGTTCGAAGCCGTGCGCCAGCTTTCTGCAATTCAACAGCTGAGACATTCTCCCCGCATCATGCACACCATTTTTGCGGAAACCACCGACTTATCAGGAAAACCGAGCTGGCGCAAAGAGAACTCTTTCCGAAAGAAACATGCTTTTGCGCAGGAAAGGGCTTGCCGCAAAGTACGTCCAGTACTTTTTATGTAAGCGCCACTTACATTTTTAGCATGCTTCGCCCCATAACACGCATGTTACACAGGGCCAGATGACTCACATATTCTGATTGAACTATTGAAAACGGTCGCTGTCACTCATCCTATTTTAAGGTCAACCCGCCTTGCCTTTATTTAAGGCTGCTTTGTCATTTCTTCTATAAGGCTGTATGACTTGGAAGCAGGGTCTCTTAGAACTGAAATAGTATCGGTCATGATGTACTGCTCCCATGATCTGGCATTGGTATTATAATCAGCGAAATAAATAATGTCTTTTACTCGTCTAAAATGTCTAAACCATACTCCTAATTCTGGCTCCGTTCTTCTTATATAGTTGTAATCTCCGTCCACCGTGCAAACTGCAAAAGGGAAATGATGAGAAATTATGAGAACTTTATCCCCTAATTTCATTTCTTTTGCGAATGCTACGTAATCCTTTTGACTATCAACTATATTCTGCTGTTCGTTTTCGAGTAGATCGCCGACGTCTGTTTTGAAATCTAGGCCAATAAATCCGGCTGCGAGGCTTTGAGAAGCATAATAAGTTGAACTTTCCGCCTCATTTGGATGAAGCTGCATTCTCCAATAATTCATTGCTGCCTCCTTAATTTATTTTATATTGCGCAAAAAGACCAAAATAACCCGCTGGCACAAACAGCCCGAAATGAAAAAATTCCCGCTTATTGCCAAAACGGACTGAGTTGCTGGTTAGGCATTTTTTTCCATAACTTCGTCTCTATATAGTGATGAAATAAATGTGAGATACCCTTTGCGCCGCAATATAGGATCACGGATATCCATGCCGTCAAGCATCTCAAGAAGTGCCCCGATACGCGGAATCCACGCAAATCGCAAACGGCGCTTCTTGTAAACAACCCCTGCCTTTAGATCAAGTGACTCTTTCCATGCAACAACAACTTTATCTAATTCGCGCAGCATTTTTAGTACGCGCATTTTTCCTTCTAAAGTGCCTTTGATTAAATTAGATTGTATTTCTGATAACCATTTTCGAAATAATTGGGCCTCATTGGATTCCTTAATAGTCCTTGCGGCCTCAATAATTGACATTCTATTCGTACTTGCCATCCGAATCATGGCGGCAATAAGGGGTGGCAAGGTTATACTAGACTCGATACCCAGTGTTACAAGCTCAGCGTTTATAGACTCTTCAAAGGACTTCCTAAGTTTTTCTTTTACGACGTTATATGCATCTTGGCATGTTCGCTTAATATCCATATCTTCCTCATTGCGGGCGGGATGCAGCACAACAGGAATGCCGGCTGCCGCCGCAGCCTCATAGTAAAAAAGTGTGCGTTCCACGCCGAAATTAGACCGCGCAAGGAATGCGCCAGCATCATAAAACTTAGTCAAAAGCTCGCCGTAAAGTTTGTCAACACCGAAGCCATACTTGCGCCAAGCTATCTGAGGCGCTGTATCCTCAAGGACGCGCCCCATCCGCCCAAGCAGGGCCATAGATTTTTTTGCCATGTCAAATGGAATTAATGTTAACGATATTGGCATAATGTGAAGCAGTTGTTTTATCTCTGCTGGGAATTCCCCGTATGGCGAATCCGAGCTTCCGTCCAGCAAGCCCTTTTTTAAATGAGCAATTAATGCCGTCTGTCTGTCTTTGTCTGCGTCAAATGAGCTGGATAGGCGGTGAATCGGCGGCGGGTCATGGTGAAATGATCTGACCGCATTCCCACCGTGAAGGCTATCAATGGCGATCATATCGACCGCCAAAGATTCTACAACAATCCACCTTTCAAGAGCTGCTAATGACGCTCGTAAATCAAAACCATCGAGATCTTTTAGCAGGACTCTTGCGAGCTGCGGCGACAGATTCGAAGTAAGTGTTGAAATGTTCGTTGCAAGATCGTATATTGAGTGAGCATCAGTCAATGCATAGCCACATGATGCGAGTTCGGAAAATTCTATAAAATGAGAATCCAATAAATCGGTCATTTGATTTTATTTTGCGCGCCGCCTATAGGGGGCTTGAATCTTGATGTCCTTTCATTCGCATCATTGGATTAATGGTCGGCATATCCGATTTCAAGATTCAAGACTTGTCCCTTTCACACCCCAAAAGTTGGCTTGATATACGCTCCGATCTGCCATGAATCGTCATAACGCATGTTTTCCGATATCTTAGGTATTTTCATATCTGCAATCGTTGAAACCTGCAATAAGCATCTATGTAAATGAGCCCTAAGCATTTCCAGTGCCGCAAAATATTGCTCTCTTGTTTCTGGCCTTCGGTATTGAGATAGGTGAGGCGAAGCATCTTCCTGGATATTCAGCTTCTCTTCAAAAGTAAAGAATTGTCTGATTGCCTCAAGCATGAACTCGATCAACAGATATAGAACGCCATCCGTCATATTTGCAAGCTCAACTTGTTTGTCAAGCAAGATGGCCCGGATTTCCTGCAAAGATGATATGGCATTTCTTATACAGCTATCACAACATTCGAAAGAGTTCAGAACCCTGCGATCAGCAAGCCGGATGACGATCTCCTTTGCGACCTTCTTCTCCGTTGCATCGGGCTTGATGGTAAAAGACACGAAAGGTAGCTTAATTGTTGCCGATGCTACGCGGTCGTTTACGAAGCGCCGCGCTCGAACTATCAGGGCTATCATATCAAACTGAAATGGTGGCTCTAAATCTCTCATAATAAACCAGTACCGGATTTCCTACACTGTGGCCTTGCGTTGCTTTTGGGAGGCGAAGAAACAAGACCAAGCATTTCGGCATGTGCGCGACGAGCTGCAATATTGAACCTGTTCATCTCCTCGATAATCTCATCTGCATTGCCCCCTTTTGCATTGGCTAATTTGGCAATAAGCTCAAAGCAAGCATGCGATGAATTCTTCGCATCTGATCCAGTTATCGGGGCAAAGACCACCGACCTTCGTATTCTCAATTCAAGTTCAATAATTTTTGGAAAAAGCTGCATTGAAATCTCGCTCTGAAGTTCCGTTCCTAAAACATCATTTGGATTTTTCTGTATGGAGATATAGGTCAATAAGGCTAATGCCCGCTCAATCGTGCATAGAAAAGTCTGGCAACAATCAAAGAACTGCTCTGCCCACTTTGTTTGAAAATCGGACTGTCTTGATGCTTCTGTTTTAATACCTTCGATGCGACGGAGTAACAGCACGCCAATTATAGTCACTGTGACAGGCGTGGCAAAGTCCGAAATCATCTTCACCACATCAATCATCTGAAAAACCGCTTACAGTATTCGAACATCTATTCAACTGTTCCCTTCTTCCTTAGATGGCTTTAAACGAGCTATTTGAAACCTCGCATCAGAAATTTTTTAAAATCAAACCCAATCCCGGAAATATTGGGTTCAAGAACTACTGCATCGACAATCGCTCCGCCAAGCCCCTTCTTCATTGTTTTAGCTATTTTAAAATTCGATAAGTCTTTTCCTTCTGATATATTCCGAAAAATTTTTTCAATTATGGAAACAACTTCGCCGGTATTTGTACACAGTCTTTTAAATGGAACGAGAATGAGTTTTAGATCCCCGTATTCATCATCGACTCGAACAATATTTCTTTTGCCCGAAAAATTTTCCTTCTTCTCCAGAAAATATGATGGATGGGCATTTGTGATCAGAAGTGCAGGTAACAAATCCTCCGCATCCTCATTATTTATGTGATGCCACGAAAGAACCTCATTTTGAAAATGAGCAAGCTCCGTCCCCTTGATCACGACAGCTTTTGTTTTTGATGCGAGTTGCGCCATGCGATCAAAGTTATCGTGTAAAGCTCGGCTGATTGGTTCCTGCCAGCCGTAGTCAAGAAGATAAATGAAATAATCCCGCCTAACCGATATTGGGATATTTTCAAGAGAATGAATCATTAATCCCAAGAATTTCTCCTTGCCCCCATTGTTCGGACATGCCATGCATTATTTTTTACTTTTCTCAATGATCTTAATGATATTATCATTTAATTTTTTGATTACATCATCAGATAGCGGAAAATCAATCTCCATAATTTCCACTTCTTTAATTTTTCCCTTAATTTGACGGCGTTTTACAATTTTTAATGATGAAGGCCGTTTATGATCCTCATTCTGTAAATTCTTTAAAAAAATACTGACCAAGCCTACAATGGATTCGACAATTAAACCTGAAATAGCTGTATATAAAATAATTTCCGGCCCACTTTCATGGCATTCCAAGGTAAACTTGTCATCGTTCCTACCAATTAGAGCATCGCCTTCATCTTCAATCGGCCCAAAATCAGCAATATGTTTATTGATAGCGGCCCAAGTTTTAGGCCAGCAATGGAAACAACAACATCCGCCCTGAGAAGGTTTAATTTTAATTGCAATATAAGCCGCATAATCTGAAGGGGTGCCCATTAATGCGATTGCTCTGTCTACGCTCTTTTTAAAATTATTTTTCAAGAGATCAGGAGTCATCTTACTTTATCTCCCAGCCTGTTCATTTCTTATTATCCGCGCTGTCCAGCACACCATTTATTACCAGTAGTACTTTACAATTTTCAAGAAAATTTTGGAAGCAAGACTTCAGGGCAAATCTTAGCCTCGAAAGGGGACCATGTTCCGCGCGAAGTAGAAGGGGTACTCCCCGGGCAGCCTTTCGCGGGAAGGTGTTTTTATCGGCGCGTAACCTGGCCCCTGTGACAAGACTTGGCGCCGCTGACTTCATGAAGAACGTCGCGGCGAATACTTCGGAGCGAAGTCGATCTTTTCTTTTACGAATTGGCGCGACGGCCGGTAAACGCGTTTTTTTCAATTCCCTCCGTGATTACATTCAGGGAGGAGATGCGAGGTGCAAACAGAGACGGGCGGATTGCTTATCCGCCCGCCCCAACGATGTCAGAGACAGCCTATTTGATATCGTACCAGCGGGCCTGAGCGGAGTCGAGCACGCGTATTCCGACCGAGTAGGTGTCGGTGACGATCAGCTTTTCCTTCACTTTGTCGCCGACTTCCTCGGTCTCCGTCCGCTCGCTCTGGGTCCGATCGGAAAACCCCTTGATGATGATCTGCCCGCCCTTGCCTGTATCTACCGGGCCGTCGAGGGCGCCGCCGATAATCAGGGCCACAAGGTGACCTTTTCTCAGGGGGAACAAGGGGCTCAGCCTGTTGACCCTGCGCTCCTCGGGGAAGAGTTGTTTCAGCCGTGCCAGGAGTTCCGGCCGGTTTACCGTTATTTCCTCGTCCGTTATGCCGACATTGGACTGAAACACCGTCGGCCCGAGGGTCGCCGGCACCTCGCAGGAGAACTCTTCACTGTCTTCGATGTGCGGATACGGAGGCGACTGAAAGCCCGTTTTCTGAGGCACCGGCTTCCCCCTCTTTACCCCGAAAAGCACCGCCTGCCGGAATCTGGGATACTCGTCCCTGTGGAGCCTGAAGGCCCTGATGTCCTTAAAATACTGGCTGATCCACATCCGGAGGCTCTCATCATGAAGGATGTGCTCGGGAACTATATACACGAGCACGCCGTTTTTTGCCAGCCACTTGACCGCGTGCTTGAGGAACTTCACCTCTGCGCGCTCTCCCCTGTTTTCGGTAGTGTAAGGGGGGTTGAGCCATAACAGGCCCATGGAGCCCAGCGGATTTATGCGTGCCTCGTACATAGACGTGCAGAGGCAGTGGTCGAGCCTGCCGGAAGCCTGCAGGGCGCGGTCGGCATCGAGTTCTATCCCCCATGTCTTTGCGGCATACGGCGGGCTTACAGTGCTCAGGGCCTCTCCCGAGCCGCAGCAGGGATCCAGCAGATGGATTTCTCCATCATTTGAATAAAGGATACGCGCACGGATTTCCATTAGGGACGTCTCGGGGGTGGGATAAAAACCCAGTTTCCCGTCGCTTGCTAGTCTTGCCACCAGTCCTCCTCCTTTACGCCGCCTGCAGCGCCTGCTTGATGGCCAGGCCCTCGGCAATAGCGTTACAAATTGCGTCGTCGTCCTTTGACAGCCGGATGCCGGAAACGCCGCCCCAACAATCCAGCTCCGTCATCAGAGCCCTCTCCTGAAGCACCTTATATATCCAAGGCAGCCATTCCCTGAGATGGGGCACTTTTCGGGGCGCAAGCGCCCTCTGAAGCGCCCCGAGATTATCGCCGAAAGCAAAGATGATGCTTCTGCCCACGTCCTCGCTCCAGATCAGGCCATGCCCGCGGCCATACCCGAAAGGATAGCAGCGGAACCTCATAAGCTCTTTCGGGCGGGTGAGCTCGCCCACTCCCTCGACCTCCATGGTATCGTAGGTCGCAAAACAAGAGCATATGCCCTTTACGATCTGCAGGGGCGCATAAAAGGAGACCAGCATCGCTGCCTCGTTATGGTGGACCCCCATGTCGGCCTTTGCCTGAAAGCCTCTGCACGTAATCTTCTTGATATCCATGATCGCTCTCCTTATTCTGTTGTAACCGGGTCCCAATCAACGCATTCCTCCGGTCCTTTCATTAGTTGATCTCCCCTCTGGAAGCGAACTCCCTGGCTTTCTCATCGCCCAGACCCTTTTCGACGGCCTGCCTGTACCTGCACTGCCACAGAAACCAGCTCATGTGCTCCGCCCTGTCCTCGTCGTTTTGTATCAGATCCATCCGCGGGTTGTCGGGAAGCTCGCAGATTATCTGGGCGACGTGCAGGCGTGCGCTTCTTTCGGCCTCATTCTTTGTCTCGTAGCCGGGATGGCAGCACTGCGGGGTAAATCCGCGGCCTATGAGCTGGTACTGCCACGACTCCCTCGTGCGGGAGATTACCGCCGCCACGCTGTCGATCATGACGACGGCCGGACCATTGGCGGCCTCGTTGACGAAGGACTGAAGCTGTTTCGCAGCCGCAGCCTTCCCCTCCTTAAGTGTTCTCCCCGCCCCGGTGAATCCGCAATAATCCACAGTGATCGTTTTCATGAAATCTCCTCCAGGCGGGATTCATCCGGCAATGCCGGCTCCTCCGCCCCGTTCAGAACCGAATCGAGCCCTTCAATTCTGTCTACTATTTCCATGGACGCCTCCTTGTCCGCGCCAGGTCCGCCATATGCCACTTTTATAGGAGTCGGCTATTTCTTCGGCCTTCTCCTGCGTAATCCTTTTCACTTCTTTCCCGTCGAAGTGCAGAATCAACGCCTGCCTGTTTACCCTCTTCATGCACCTTACGAGTTTTGGGATCTCTGAAAGGATATGTTCCCTGTCGGCCACCCCGAAGAGGTAAGGTACGTATTCACCGGGCCCGGGATAGTCCCCAGGCCTCCACAGAAAGACGAGGTGCGTCCCGGTATCTCCCGTGAAATGAAGGAAGGGGACTCCGCGGTGCTTGTCGATCGCGGCCCTGTCATGCTTAGTCAGATCCTCACGGTAGGCGATTATAAGAGGCAAGGCAAGTTTTTCGATGCTTTCATAGATGCTCGCTGTACTCATGCACACCTCATTTCGTTGCAAGGTCAGGTTATATCCATTGTGCCCGCCGGGTAGACCCGCACCCGGCAGAAATTCTGTTTTCCGTGTTTCTTTCTCAGCCGCGCGTCATGACTTTACGGGTATGGACGCCGTCCTTCACGGAATGCTCGACGTATTTCACGCCGACGCCTTGTATGCCATCCATATAGATCTCCGCAATCATCTGAGCAGGCACTTCAATGCCCATATTCGCGAGCACCTTCTCGAACGGCTCGAAGGACTGTGGATGAGACAACCGTTCGTCAAGGTTGCTGTAAATGTATGGATTGTCGAGATCGTCTCCCGGGTCCAAAGCCATCACGTCCATGAAGAAACCCTGGAGCGGGCGATCCCACCCCGCCGTTACCCTCACGGCCCTGCCATCATATTCGCTTTCAAAGATATGCCTAGACATGTCACATCCCTCCTTGGTTTCTTTTTCCCTTGCAAGAAGCAGGGCCGTGCTGGCGACGGCAGCGCTGGCACGGCCCTGTCGTAAAAGATATTACCATTGGAAAACGCGACCGATGCGACGCCTATCGCCGAGCCGTCGAGCATGCCCGCCATCCAATAAACGAGAGGCCCATGGGCCAGATCGCGTTATTTTTTCAGCATCCGGCGGTCAAATCGGAAAGGAACGGCGGGATGGATTATAAGGTGGGAAAAATGTGCATGATTGGGATTTAGTAGATAGTTAAACTCCCCCGGAATTATGGCGGATGGCACTCTCATAACTGCAGTCTTCAGGCTTGCCGCCCATTCTGTGCCGATCAGTCTTGTGGAGTTCGGAGGGGGTTCATCTTCCCAGTCTTCCGGCAGATTGCTATCATCGAGAGCATGAATGGCTAAAACCTCCGGGATATCCACTGGAATGTAGACAAAAGACAAATAAACGCTGTCATAACCGAGATGGACAAAGGTTTCATGGGCTGCAAGAGAAAGGCTGCCGCTGGTATAAACAAGAGCCGTCCCGGGTTTATTCCAACGGCCCCCATTTTCTTTTGCTCCCTTGCCGTCAAAAGCACAAAGCAAATGCTTCTTCTTCACCAGCCGATATATGGTGATCATGAGTAGACACTGTACTCTATACGCCCCAGCAGGTTTTCCACTTCGTGCGCCCCGGTTTCGGTCTGTATCATCTCAAAAGGTATCTTTCCGCCGAGCCCGAACTGCGGTTTGCGCATCCACTCAGCCGCGCGCTTTTCGTCCTCAAGGACCTCTATCGCAAGCGCGAATATTCTCGCGATCCGGAAAAGCATATCGCTTTCAAGACGGGAAAACTGCTCATGCTGTTTTCTCTTTCTTTGGAGCGTTCTAGGGCTCAATCCGAGTGTATCGGAAAGTTGGCCGTCTGTAAGATTGAGAGCAGATTTCAAGCGATCCGCAACCTTTATCGAGAATCCCTCACGGATAAGAGTATCCACCTGGGACATCGCAGACTTCGCTTTCGCCGTTTTGAAATTGAGGCCCAGTAAAGAAGCAACTTTGCCAGGCATGTCATTCCTTTCAAGAAGTTCGGCGCATGCCGTAGTCATGTAACCCACCTCCTTTGCGTCATTTTACTTTATTCTAACAGACACTTGGCGGCTAAGACAACTGCGAAAGAAACGTGCCGCAGAAGCGATCTCCATAAAAAAACAAGGCTTGGATGGGATCACCCGGCTGCGAGTTCCTTTTTCCTCTGCTGATAGACTTTCTGGAGTGCGACCTTGGCCATCGGCTGCAGGCTTTTGTCGAGAGCTATCTCCTTCCAGACTTTGTTGAGCGCATCCAGGCTGCCCGCCGCCTTCATCGCATCTGCAATCATGTCCTTTTGAGTTTCCTTGCCGTTACCGTCGGACAGGGTCGCCTCGCCGCCCGCGGCAGTGCCTGAGGGTTTCGAATCGTCCGCTGCGGAGGTCTCTGTCTTGGCCGTGGCAGTCTCCCCCACAGCGGGAGTGGAAGCGGAAGTGCTTTCGCCCTCGAAAGCCTTTTCCAGGTCTATCCCGAACGACAAGGCAAGGGCGAAGAGATTGATAACGCCCCTCTTTATGTCCTCGGTGACGGAGACGCAGCCGCCGAAGGCCTCCACGCCGCCGCTTTCCTCGGCCTGCCCGGACTGCGACATGAGCTGGTAGAGGACCTTCCTTGTTTTCCCGATGAAAATCCCCGGCAGAGTACCGGCCGGATGCCCTTTCCTCAGCTGCTCCTCGATCTTCTTCTTTGCTATCTCACTAAACATCAGTTTTCCCCTTTCCATGAGCCATCTTTTTTGCGCTCCTCTGGCGTTTGGGTTGCAATGTCCGCACTGCCAGTTATCCCAAAAACCTTTTTGTTCCCGATATTCCTCCTCCGAAATGTCGAAGCAGAGGGCAATGCCGCAACTGCCGCAAGTCGGCGTTACCCCTCCTTCCAGTGTGGACGGACAAATTGCAACCGCCATGGCTCAGTCTTCCTCCGGCATCATGACGGTTATTACCGGCTCGCCGTCGTCTCCGGGCCCGCATACGGCTTTCAGCACTACGACACGAAGTCTGCCGTTCAGCCGGTATCTCAGGGTATAAGAGATAATCGAGCTATCCCTGCTCCGGCGGATAGCATCTCTGAGCATCCAGACCGTATCCCACAGCCTCCCCCGGGTATCCTG
>JBJKPE010000096.1:0-2938 GCA_046706685.1 Thermodesulfovibrionales bacterium
GAAAAGGGCTTGACAAGATAATCGTCCGCCCCGAGTTCCAGTCCCTTTACCCTGTCGGAGACCGCATCTCTCGCCGTGAGCATGAGGACGGCCGAACGGACGTTTTTTTCGTGAAGGCCCCTCAGTATCTGCCATCCGTTAAGTCCGGGAAGCATCACGTCAAGTATGACAAGATCATACGAGCGGTCAGCGGCAAGGCAGAGCCCGTCGTTACCGTCGGTCGCAATGTCCGCGACGAAGCCGTTTTCCTCCAGGCCCTTTTTAAGGTAGGCCGCCGTCTTTACTTCATCGTCAATGATCAGGATGTTGGGCATGCTGTGGAAAAACAATATCTTGAATCGCTTAAATCAATTTAATTACTCTTCTCCCTCTTCTCCAATTTAAAATATTAAATCTATAAACTCAAAGAGGTATTCGTTCCGATGACTTATTTCACTTGAAAAGTCAACACCTTTACCATGTCTTATGTTACCATAAGTTCCCGTACCGTTAGTACCCGCCGCTCTTTCCGATATTGGAGCATCAACCCCGATTTCACAATTTTTTCACAACATTTTCAAAACTTCTTCAAAAATCTCTGTTATCTTTTCCCAATAATATCTTTATCTTTAACAATAACCTTGTTGAGGAGGAATTCATGAACTGTCCATATTTTAGAGAAAGCTACTTTGGCATCTGCGTTGCACCGGACTCTGTCCACGTTCCCAGTATAGACGAGATGGAGAGACTCTGCTTCAGATCATCCTATATAACCTGTCCGAATATCGCATCGGCGAAGGACTCAGGGGACTCGGTGGCCTCTTTTACTGCGGACGGTGTCGATAAAGCGGATTCTGATACAATTGCCGGGACTCTCTTTGGCTCCGGCAAAGGTGGAGATGCACGCAGACCTCATCGGTAACACATTATGATCTCAAGAATCGGCATCCCGGAAGCCGAGGTGTGGGTGTGTGCAATCTGTCGATAGCCATGGATAACACGAGATTATCCGTCAAAAAAGTCGAAAAAGGTCTTTTTGGGTAATGTTAGCCCTTTTTTTTCAGCCATTTCGCTCCTTGTCTCCTTTGACAGTTGCTGCCTGCCGCGCTAACCTAAAAGTAGAGGAAGAGTATAAGTATTGCGGTTCCCTGGTCCGGGTTAAATCGGAGGATCAAGCCACTGGGTAAGGGAGCGGAGTTCGTATGCGGTGTGCAGGCCCTCAATAGGGAAGCCTAAAGCGTACGAGGAAGCACCCATTTAGCAAAGAGCTCTCGGTGGTTTCCCGCTCTGGGGGATTCGCAAGATTATTTCGGAGCCATACAATGTCAGCGGACGCCGCCGGCGGGCGTCGAACCGCAGCGAACCGTTAGTTGACAGGATCAGAGGTCGGGATCCAACAAGTGTGGCTCCGTCATTTTTTACAGTTCTTGCTTTTAATGACGTTGCCGTCCGGCAGGACTCTCAGGCAGACTGTTTATCTTCCACCCTGATAAAAACCGTTTTGCCGGCCACTATGGACAAACGGTTTATCTCTTTCACCGCGGTCACGACATCCTTTTCCCGCGCCTGATGTGTGAGCACTACTAGAGGGACCGCCCGGCCTATGAGCCTGTCCTTCTGGATGACCGACGCGATGCTTATGTTGTGTTTGCCGAGAATACCCGAAATCTTCGAAAGCACCCCCGGTTTATCGATGGCTGAAAACCTGAAATAGTACATTGCCCTGACATCGTCCATCTTCATCAGGCTCTTGGCCTTCCTTGTAGCGGCAGGCAATAAAAAACCTGTTCCAGCGCCGCCTGCGATTCCTCTTGCGATATCGACTATGTCGCTGACGACAGCGCTTCCGGTAGGCATATCGCCGGCGCCGCGGCCGTAATACAGGGTCGCACCCACGGCATCCCCCTCCACATAAACGGCATTGAAAACCCCGTCCACTTTAGAGATGAGATTGCCCTCCGGGATCATAGTGGGGTGCACCCTCAACTCCACTTTCCCGTCTATCTCCTTCGTAATGGCGAGCAGTTTCAGCTTGTAACCGAGTTCCCGCGCAAACTCTATGTCCATAGGAGATATCCAGGAAATTCCCTCCGTGTACACGTCTTTTATGCTGAACCTGGCTCCGTATGAGAGAGAAGCCAGAATGGCCAGCTTATGGGCGGAATCGATTCCTTCTATATCGTAGGTAGGGTCAGCCTCTGCATAGCCCAGCCTCTGGGCTTCCCCCAACACCTCGGCAAATTCGCGCTTTTCATCAGTCATCTTGGTCAGGATGTAGTTTGTAGTGCCGTTTATAATGCCGTAGACAGCCTTTATCCTGTTGGCAACAAGCCCCTCACGGATAACCTTGATGATCGGAATCCCGCCGGCAACCGCGGCCTCAAAACCTATTCCAACGTTTGCCTTTTCAGCGGCGGTGAATATTTCCGCCCCATGAGTCGCCAGGAGTGCTTTGTTAGCGGTCACCACATGCTTGCCGTTCCTGATCGCCCGGAGCACCAGATCTTTTGCGATGGTCGTGCCTCCGATAAGTTCGACGACGATCTTTATTTCGGGATCCGAGATCAGGGCGCCGGCATCAGAGGTGAGTACCCCTTTGGGCAATTTTATCCCTCTGTCCCTCTTTACGTCGACATCGGCTATCCGCTTGAGGTTGATACTTATCCCGGACCTTTCCTTCAAAAGATCCTTGTTGTTCAGGAGGATCCGTACAGTCCCTGTACCTACCGTCCCGAAGCCGATTACACCCACATTGATCATCTGTTTAGGACCCTCTTTATTCCGGCAGTCGCCTGACGTATTCTATGCTCGTTTTCAACAAGAGCAAACCTTACGTAGCCGTCTCCGCCCTCTCCGAAACCGATGCCGGGCGACACAGCCACCCCGCCCTCCCTGATCAGAAGCTTGCAGAATTCCAGGGAGCCCATCTTCCTGAAGGCTTCCGGTATCTCAGCCCAGG
>JBJKPE010000097.1:0-2881 GCA_046706685.1 Thermodesulfovibrionales bacterium
TGTCTTGGCTCAGCGTAAAATGGACTTTGAGCCGTTTGAGGTAAACTATCTCGAACGGAGGAAAGTTCATGAAAAAGAAGCGGCACAATTACACCCCTGAGGAGAAAGTACTGATCCTCAAGAAGCACCTGGTCGAAGGAGTGGCGATATCGGATTTATGCGACCAGTATCATTTGCAGCCGACGGTATTTTATGCATGGCAGAAGCAATTTTTTGAGAATGCAGCGGCGGCGTTCAAGAAAGACGACCATAGTTCCAAGCGCAAGGAGCAACAGCGCATCCAGCAACTGGAGGAGAAGCTCCGCAAGAAGCACGAGGTGCTCTCGGAACTGATGGAGGAGCATATAAAGCTAAAAAAAGAACTTGGGGAGCTTTGAAAGGCGTCTGGGTTCCCCATGATACGCGAGACGCCATTGTTGACTTTACCCGAGGATGGAGCGAAAAGACAGGCATCGCGATGAAGGACTTTATCGTATGGCTGTCGATCGGCAAGAGCAAATTCCACACGTGGATGGACCGGTATGGAAAGGCTAATGAGCACAATGCATCAATCCCACGTGATTTCTGGCTGGAAGAGTGGGAGCGACAGGCCATTATTAGATTTTGTCTCGACAATCCCCTTGAAGGCTATCGCAGACTCACCTTCATGATGCTCGACCGCGATATTGTTGCCGTAAGCCCCGCCAGCACGTGGCGTGTTCTTTCCAGGGCGGGACTGTTGGACAAGTGGAATAAAAAGCCCAGTAAGAAGGGAACGGGGTTCGTACAGCCTCTTCTTCCGCATGAGCACTGGCATGTAGACATTTCATATCTGAATATTGGAGGCACGTTTTATTACCTGTGCAGCCTGCTTGATGGATGCAGTCGCTTTATCGTTCACTGGGAGATCCGGGAGCAGATGTTGGAGTCTGATATTGAAATAATCATTCAGAGGGCGAAGGAGAAGTTTCCCGAAGCCAGGCCCAGAATAATCTCGGACAACGGGCCGCAGTTCATTGCCAAAGACTTCAAGGAATTCATCCGGCTCTCCGGTATGACGCATGTAAGAACGTCACCTCACTATCCTCAATCAAACGGGAAGCTTGAACGCTTCCACAAAACGATTAAGGGGGAATGCATCAGAGCGAAAACACCTCTTTCCCTTGACGATGCCATCAGGCTCGTGGCAGAGTATGTCAACCACTACAACACAGTCCGGCTTCATAGCGCCATCGGCTATATCGCCCCGGCGGACAAACTCAACGGCAGAGAGAAGGACATCTTCAAAGAACGTGACCGGAAGCTTGAAGATGCCCGCAGACAGAGACAGTCAAAAAGGAAGCAAGTTTATGAGAAAACAGGCGGCGCCGGGCTTCCCGGCAGCTCTTTAACTCATGCGGCATAAAAGTCCATTTCCGTCTGAGGCGGGACAAACTGAGCAGATTTCTTTCATGTTTCGTCGTAGGTCCAAAAAAAGAGGGAATTTCCCATGTGTGAACACTACGAACCCCGAGGCGCGAATTACATAATTTCTGTCCTTGAGCAATATTAGAAATTATCGACTTATATCTCGTGTTGCACCGACCTGCTGCAAAGTGATTCGGAAGCGCGCCAGTCCGCTCGATATCAGCTACTGCATCTCCAAGTTTTGCTGGATTACTACTTGCAAGGGCATCTACTGATTCAAAAAAACTATCGATTTTTAATTTGCTTGCCAGGATAAATATCCGCTCTCTGTTTTGCGGTATGCCAAAGTCCTTAGCATTTAAAATTTTCCAGTTCGTCTTATAATTTAAGGCCCGCAGTCCCGAAATAAGTTCTTCCAATACAGAGCCACCCATAAAGGATTTGAAGCCTTTCACATTCTCAACTAGCACGAAATCTGCTGCTTTATCTCTAATGATTCTAAGCGCATCCTTAATAAGTTGGTTCCTCTCGTCGTTAGGGTTCCGTTTCCCTATGTTGGAAAATCCCTGGCATGGCGGACCGAGAACAATGACATCTGCATCTGGTACATCTTTACCCGATATTGAAGTCAAGTCAACGCAAGAGACAACGCTACCGAAATTCAGATGGTGAGTTTTGCAAGCATCCGGGTCTTTATCTGAGGCCCACACTATTTCGAACCCGGCCATTTGAAACCCCAAATCAAGCCCACCACAGCCCGAAAAGAGGCTTACCAACTTATTTCCCATGTCGCTTTCTCACGAAGCAAAATGGAATTTGGCTATATTGGGGTTTAACACACATAGGTCATTAAGACAAGGTTGTCTTTTCAATCATTTCTCCATTCAAGTGCTCATAGCTTGTCCAGCTACTCGACCGTAGTAAGAATGAATTTTGTATCAACCCCTCCAATAAAAAAATCTATTAATAATAATACGTTAGAAGAATAAAAACAAGAAGTTTTGTTGTCGCCTGTTCTACTTGTGAATTTTCTGAAAAAATATTTGGGGATGTTGGTGCACAGCGTGCATGCAATAAGTACGACAAGTACGACGGTATGCCCGAAACAGCGCCTAATAGTTTTTTCCGAAATCTTCGCTTCTGAGTTGATCATCTCACTGCGAGTGGAAGATAGGGGACATTGTGTCCGGCGTTGTCTCGTTCTGCCAATCTCAAAAAGGGGACAAGAACGGGCTACTTTATTAGTAGGGAAGACAAGCTTTCTTCTGGAAAGCGATGACAATTTCAGATATGAATGCCTGTTGATTACCAGTCATAACTAGCGTTCATAGCAGCCCGGATATACTAGAGTTTCGATAGGCCATCAATAACATCAGGTATAATATGAACGTCCGGGAAAAACTATATGAAAGCCTTTGACACCATAAAGATACTGAGGATCAAGGACGGTTCTGCGGAGGAGATCGAGGATGTCGTCGCCGTTGAAAAGAGGGTC
>JBJKPE010000098.1:0-10123 GCA_046706685.1 Thermodesulfovibrionales bacterium
GAATCCATTGTCTTTGAAGACAGAGCACCCTGGATTCCCGCCTTCGCGGGAATGACGGCCAAGAAACACGCACACTTATCTCAGGAAGTGTTGGAAACATTACACGCGACTTTCCCAATTATCCGTCCGAAACCTTTTCGCCGCAGTTCAGGCAGAATTTTGTCCCGGGCGGCAGTTTGGCATGACAGTTCTTACACCGTAATTCAGTGCTCAGGTCCAGGCCGCAGGAGGGACAGAACCTGTCCGCAGCATCAAGGTCTCTGTTGCACTTGGGACATTTCCTGATGACGACCATCTGATGCCCGCAGTGCGGACAAAAGCGGCTGTTCAGAGGAACATCCCCGTGGCATGAAGGGCAGTTGACCGTTCCCTTTTTAACTATTTTCTCGGGCGTCGGCTCGCCGTTTCCCAATACTTTATAGAGCATGCCCGGTATCATCATGCCCAGACCTGCACCGACGCCTAGCCCCATGCCTGCTGCGGCGGTGCCTCCTGCCCCCGGCGCTCCCCCGGATGCGGCAGCGTCACCCAGTGCCTTGGCGGCTTTATACTTAAGAAAGTCGTCGAGGTTTCCCACCGCCGCCATTCCCGACCTCTCATCGATCATTTTCTGTACATCCTCCGGAGGTGTAATCCGGTTTATGTAAAAATCGACCATCTCCATGCCGTATTTGCGGAAATCCTCGGTGAGGCGGGTCTTTACCGCAACGGCCATCTCATCATAATACTCCGGAAGGTTCAGAAGGCTATCGACCTTTTCTCCCAGGAAATCATTGAGCCTTGAAACAATAACGTCCCTGAGGTAGTCTTCAATATTTGACGTTTCGAAAGTGCCCTGTGTCCCTACAAGTGTATTGATGAACAGAAGGGGCTGAGTAACTTGCATAGTGAATGTCCCGAAGGCGCGGAGACGGATGAGCCCGAATTTTTCATCCTTGAAAGCGACAGGGTCTTTTGTTCCCCACCGCATGTTCGTAAAGACCTTCAGGTTGACGAAATAAACTTCCGCCCTGAAAGGGCTCGTGAAGCCCCAGGGCAGTGAGAAGACCTTGGTCAGGATGGGCAGGTTTTGTGTGGAGATGGTATGTCTTCCCGGTCCGACGACGTCGAGTCCCTTTCCGTCCCTGAAAAAAACAGCAGCCTGGTTCTCCCTCACGATCAGCTGACCGCCGAACTTTATTGCCGCAGAGCCCTCCTCCGGATAGCGGTGCACTATCTCCTGTCCCGTCTTGTCAAACCACTCGATGACTTCCATGAATTCAGACATTGTCCTCTCCTATCGGGATGTTTAACAGATCACGCCGGGCCGAAAATTTCTTTCCGAATCCCTCTATCGCTTCATCAAGCTTACGGACCTGTTCTTTTGCGGCGGAAGGTTCGCATGAGGCGTCGTGCAGGCCCTGCAATATCGTTTTAAAAGTCTCTATTTCATCAAAGAGGGCAAGGTCAAACGAACAGAGCTTGTCCAGCTCGTCCTGACCGACTTTCTGAATATCGAATATCCCGCTGTATCCACGTTCGGCATACTTGATGAGATTTGAGGTTTTGTCCAGTTTTGAGGCCAAGGTGTCAAAGGCGGGCAGCAGAGAAAGATCATCCTTGTCCATGCAGAGTCTCTTCTCTTTTTCTATATCGAGTTTCAGCCCCTCAATTTCCGAAGAAAGTTTAAGTCGTACTGACTTGTCCGTATCCCTCGAGGTCTCCCTGTCCTGGTAGCCGCCTATGCCCGGGACGATCCTGGCAAGCCTCTCGATTTTTTCGGCAAATCCCATAGCCCCTCCCGTACCGCAAAAGGAATTTGTAAAGGCCTCTTGCTATATGACATGCGGACTGTCCGTCAATCTTTGTCGATTCCTATTATATATAATCGAAATGAAAATCGAAATGTTATAGAATAACGGTCGAGATGCCGAGGGTCGTTTTCCGGAGTTCGACGTATGCATACGAAAGGCTTAGACCTGCCTTTTTCGAAGTCATTGGTTCTGTTGCCGGTGACCTGATTACAAAGGGGAGCCGCGTCGTGATCAAGCCGAACCTCCTTGCCCCGGCTTTGCCTGAAAGCGCGATGCTTACCCATCCCGCGGTTGTCAGGGCGGCTGTCGAGTACGTGATAGAAAAAGGTGCGAGACCATGCATCTCTGACAGTCCGGCAATGGGCTCCTTCGGGAAGATCCTGGAGACAAGCGGGATAAGGGATGTCTTAAGAGGTCTCGATGTTGAATTCAAGGAATTCAAAGACTCTAGAGCCGTTGAAGTGGGAGATCCGTTCAAGAACATAGAGATAGCGTCAGACGCCCTCGATGCGGACCTGCTCATTAACCTGCCTAAACTGAAGACTCACTCCCAGATGCTCCTGACCCTCGGGGTCAAGAACATGTACGGCTGCGTCGTCGGCCTCAGGAAACCGGAGTGGCATTTAAGAGCGGGCGTGGACAGGGAAATATTCGCGCGGCTGCTTGTCCAGATTTACATGGCGGTCAGGCCGGCGGTGACCGTGATGGACGGGATATTGGCGATGGAAGGCGAAGGTCCGGGAAGGAGCGGAACAGCGAGGGAAATCGGGGTTCTTATAGGCAGCAGGGATGCTGTGGCGCTAGATCACGCCGTATGCAGAATGCTCGATCTTGATCCCTATAGCCTCCTTACAAACAGGGCCGCCCGTGAGATGGGACTTGTTGAAGACGAAGTCCTGATGGAGGGCTACATCCCCCGGATTGATGATTTTCGATTGCCGGAGATATCGCCCCTCATATTTGGCCCGCCGAAGCTGCATGGTTTTATGAGAAGACATTTCGTCCAGAGGCCCGTGTCGGACCAGTCGGCCTGCAGACTCTGCGGGAAATGCTGGAAATATTGCCCTGCCAGGGCGATAAAGCCTCATGGGAAGAAGATCGGCTTTGACTACAATAAGTGCATCAGGTGTTATTGCTGCCTGGAGGTCTGTCCACATGCAGCGATCAGAGCAAAGGAGACCCTCCCCGGCAGGATTGTGAGGAAGGTCCTGGGCCGGGGACTCTGAAGTCGGGCTCATTCCACTGGAGTCACTATCGCCATAACTACAAGGCGGCTGTCTCCGGCTTTGAACCCGTGTGATACCAGGGGGTCGCAGAGAATGCAGGTCTTTTCGTCCGCTTCGATCGTTTCGTCCCCGACAGTAAATGTGCCTCTGCCCTCGACAACGTACATCATGAGACGGAGGGGGGCCTTATGCGGCTTAAGTTCCTGCCCTGGTTCGAGACACATGAGCGCGACCCTCATCTCGGGTTTGTCCGTGAGCATCTCTCTTCCGACCTTGTCAGGGTAAAATTTGATCAGCTTCTTCAGGTCAAGTATATCCATTGTTACCTCCTTCCTAGATGTTTTAATTATGGGATAAAAGAGGCTGGACCGCTATGACGAAGATCATGTTGAGGCAACAATCAGACAGGCAGGCGGTTATTGCATGAATATCCCGGGATCTGCTATTCTGGAATCAGAACTGGACATGAACAAGCCTCCTTTTATCATCCCGTCGGTCATTTTCCTGATTATCTCGATACCACTTGTGCTGGGGTGGATACCGAAGAACCGGTTCTACGGCGTGCGGACGCGAAAGACACTTGCGGACGAGCGCGTTTGGTTTGCCGTCAACAGACTCGGGGGCTGGCTGATCATTGCCTGCAGCCTGATATACCTGTCGATAGCCGCGCTTATACCGTTTTCGTCCGACATTACTTCCCCCAACTGGTGGGCGCACATGGCCGGCTTTGTGGTTCCACTGATCGTCAGTTTTATGACAATCCATATTTACACGAGGCGGCTGTGACTAATTTTTCGCGATGGCGTGCATTTTTGGCCGTCATTACCGCGAAGGCGGGAATTTAATTTGATCAGAATGGATGACGAAACCCGCAAAGCAAAGGTGATCAATACCTTTAACGCCGTCTCAGCCGGTTACGACAACCGCTCGCTTCGGTTCTTCTCCGAAAGCGCCAAACACATGGGGCGATATCTGGACGCGCCGGATATCAGGCGCGTGCTGGATGTTGCCACAGGCACCGGCAACCTGGCGCTCGAAATCGCCAGAACCTTTCCCGGTACACGGGTGACAGGGATCGATTTTTCTCCCGGTATGCTGGCGCAGGCCCGGGCTAAGGCGGAAAAGGAAGGCATCGGGAATGCGGAATTCCTGGAAATGGACATGCATGAGATAACGCTTCCGGACGACCATTTCGATGCTGCTGTCTGCGCCTTTGGTGTCTTCTTTGCCGAAGACATGGCGGGACAGTTACGGCATATGGCGGCCAAGGTAAGGCCGGGCGGAAGGATTGTCATATCCTGCTTCTACGAAGATTCTTTTCAGCCCATTGTCGAAATGTTTTCGGAGCAACTGGAACAATACGGCGTCGGGAGACCTTCGCTGAGGTGGAAACTGATCGCAACCGGACCGAAGTGCCGGGAGCTTTTCCTCAACTCAGGGTTGGAAGAGGTAAGCGTGGAGCAGCGGGACCTCGGCTATTATCTGAAAGGTCCGGCGGAGTGGTGGGACGTGGTCTGGAACGCGGGGTTCCGCAGTCAGGTCGGTCAGCTCTCCCCGCAGGATCTGGAGAGATTCAGGAAAGAGCACCTGCGGGAGGTCGAGACGCTTCGGACGCAGGACGGGATATGGCTGAATGTGAAGGTGCTGTATACAACAGGGATCAGGCCTGCGGTTTCATAAGATTGGAAGACCAGGTGTGTTTTTGCTAGAATAATTCTTCAGTGCTGTCACCGGGCCGCCAACCGTCAATAAACCTGCTCGCGGAAGGCCTGCAAGCGCAGCCCTAAGAAAATCGAAGGATAATGAAAGAAGAATGAGTAAGGTCATCGCTTATCAGAACACAGACCGTGTCTGTTTCTGCCAGATAAAGTTCGAGAGCGGGGAACGCATCCTCGTATCGATTGCGAACGTGCCCCAGCCCGGCATCAAGGTGATAAAGCTTTTGTTCCGCGTTATTCCTTATAAGACGATATGGAAATTTGACGCGGCAGGAGAGAAAAGAGCCCAGAAAAAAATGATCGAGATGTTTTCGGACCCTGACTCGACAAGGGCAAAGCATCCTCTTGATGCAATCATCGTGAAACTGCTGCCCTGCAGGTACTGCGGAGAAGCGGTACGGGTGCTGCGAGAGGCGGAGGAAAGATTCCGCGGGTCCTGAGAAAGGCGGACGGCGGGCTAATAGTAAATCAGTTTACGTTCCAGATCGGTTGAACGCGAAATGCGCTTTGCTTCATCGAGGCTGATGATGTCCTTCTTGCAGAGTTGTATTAGATGCTGATCCATTGTCTGCATGTGATATTCGTCGCCCCCTTTTTCCATATGCTGTTCGATCTCGTCGAGGTGGCCGTCCCGAATGCATGCCTTTATGGTGGATGTGGCATACATAACCTCCAGCGCCGGCACGACGGTTTCCCCGCTTTTACTCCTCACAAGACGTAGAGAAATGGTGGCCACCAGGCTTTCCGCCAGCCTGTGGCGAATGTTCTCCTGCGTCTGCGGCGGGAAGTATCCGACAATGCGGTTGATGGTGGAAGCCGCGCTATGCGTGTGCAGGGTCGACAGTACTAAATGTCCGGTTTCGGCTGCCTTGACGCATGAGTCGATGGTTTCAAGATCGCGCATCTCTCCAACCATGATAACATCCGGGTCCATGCGCATCGCCGCCTTCAATGCGCCGCCGAAGTCTTCGGTGTCGATACCTACTTCCCTCTGGATGATGCAGCTCATGTTCGAATGGAAGATGAATTCTATGGGATCTTCTATTGTGATGACGTTGTAGTTGAAATTGTCGTTGATATAACGGACCATCGAGGCCATGGTCGTGGATTTGCCGTTGCCGGTGGGTCCGCATACAAGGATCAGCCCGCTCGAAGCCTTTGTGATATTTTCGAGGACGGCAGGGAGGTTGAGTTCCGCAAATGTGCCGATATGGTGGGGTATGACGCGCATCACAAGTCCGACATGGCCCCTCTGGCGGAAGATGCTGACCCGGAAGCGGCCTACGTTCGATAAGGTATATGATGTATCGAATTCCCTCAATTCTTCAGGGAGCCCGCGGTTGTTCTGCTCCATGACCGTGGAGGCAATAAACTCGGTATCTTTGCTTGTTAGGGTGCTCAGCTTTGAGCGGATCAGGTGCCCCCGGGCCCTGAACATGGGCGGGTTATCCACTTCGAAATGGATATCGGAGACGCGCTTTTCAAAGGCGATTTCAAGGATCTGCGTAAATGTGGCGATGTCCATGGCTGTTTTCCTCCAGCATAGTATACATTAACCCGGCGTGGGCAAAAAAATATTTTCACCTCTTTTACCCACCTCACTTGCGGGCCGCCTCGGCGAGTTGCTTCCGGTAAAAAGCGTTTTCCACCAACAGGCCCGCCTCATTCGCCAGGACTTCCAGTTCGTCACACTGAATGGATGAAGCCTCTCTGGTGCCGAAATCTCCATATACAAGAGTCACTGTCTTACCGCGGCTCCTCACAGGGAGAAGCATGATCGTCGCACTCGCGGGTTCTCCGATAGCATCGAAGAGATTATTCTTTAATCCCACGTCGTCACTTTTTCCATAAAAGAGTTGTCCTTCTTCAATCACCTGGCGGAGAAGCGGAGATCCCGACAGTGGGACTTTCACCCTTGTCACCGAGGTCGGCCCCGCGTTTTTTTCGGCGTATACTCCCACGGCTTTTTCTCCTGCAATTTCTGTCCGGCGGACGAAGAAGGTGATGGCGCGTTCGAATGTTTCAGAGACAAATTTAAGCAGCGCCAGGGACACAGCCGGAGGTCCGTCCAAATGCCGGAGGAATGCAACCCGGTCCTTAAGTCTGCTAAGAGGGCTGCCTGGAGCGGTCAGGTCTAACTGCTCATGAAAAAAGCTTTTGATATAACCATTGAAGGATTCAAGGAACTTGATGGTATCCCTGGTGAAGGTTGAATCGAGGTGTCCTTTTGACGGTTTGGGAAATACCGCCCTCATTCCGTCACGAAGCGACTGCAAGGTAAAGGTGTAATCCGCCGGAGATGCCAGTTGTAAGGCGGAAACCATGGGATATTTCTCCTTGACCATCCTCCTCATACTGATGATTGCTTCCCCGGAAAGGAACCCTCCAGCTGCTTCCGGGTTGTCGAAAACAAGGATGGGCAGGACTTTTATTTTTATGCACTCGTCCAGGATGTTACAGAGTTCTTCTTCCCCATCTGAAGAAAATACGAGGACTCCTTCATCCTTGCAGATGGTCATGATTGAATGTTTGATGAGCCCGTCTTCGCTCACGAGTATAAGGGCTTTCGCCTGGCCTCCCCCCCGTCCTGATCTGTCATAGGCATTTATGCTTGCAGTGGATTTTTTCAAAAAAGATACAAACGCTTCCCGTTCCTCGGCCGGAAGATCTGCCAGGGTCTCTTCGATCTTTTGGCGATGGATTGCGGCGGGATCAAATACTTCGTCGTCCGGGGAAAATTCTGGTATCTTGCTCTCGATGCGGTCGAGATTGCCCAGGCCCAAGTCATCGGCGGTAATGACCGCCCCGACTGCAGCGGCATCCTCCGGCGGAATCACGTCAGCGAAGTGTTCTTCGTCCGATGTGAAGGCCTTCCCATTCTGGCGGTCGCGTTCTCTTTCATCAAAAATACGAAGAGCGTCCATCAACACCATTTGAGCATCGAGACTTATTTGCTGTTCCATTTTGCTGAGAGGATAGCTGACGTCGGGGGACACGGCGACAATGTCGGTATCAAGGGTGAAGGTGCCCTTCTTCCAGCCCACCAAATCAACAATGGTGATATCGATAAGTTTTTTCAGCCCCCTTAATGCTTCGTCCTGCTTCAACCTGCCGAGTTCCATGAGAGTTTCAAGCAGGGGCTTACGGTTCTTCCCCGCCTTCTTTTGAACATCCAGGGCCAGCTTGAGGTCTTCGACGGCTATTGCTTTCATTTTGACCAGGACGGTGCCGATCATGACTTTATTGTCCAGATGGCTCGCACCTACAATGTAGCCGTTACTGAAAATGATCCGGCTTTCGCCTCTGGTTCCCTTTACAGAAAAAATACCGGATTTCCGCGTCGTATTGAGCAGCTGAATTATGTCTACTATATTGAGTTGTTCTAAGTCACCGGTAAAGGGCATAGGCGTCCAGCTTGCAAGTAAAAATGACTTTAAAAGAGAATACCATAAGAAACGCAGACTGGTAAATATACAGGGAGAAAGAATATTCTTCCGTGACCCTCAGCAAACAATCTGCTCCCAGGTCTCCCTGAACCTTTTGAATGCGCCTTCTTCTATGGCTGCCCTCATCTTTCTGAAGAAATCGAGATAGAAATATAAATTGTGGATAGTATTGAGCCTCATCGAAAGTATCTCGCGTGAGAGGAAGAGGTGCCTCATGTATCCGCGCGAATAATTTCTGCACGCATAGCAGCCGCAGTTCGGGTCGAGAGGGCCCGCGTCGTATTTGAACTCTTCTCTCTTTATGCTTATCCGGCCTAAGCTGGTAAACAAGGTCCCGTTCCTTGCATTCCGGGTGGGCATGACACAGTCGAACATGTCAAAGCCTGCATCGACAGCCTTAAGCATGTCGCCTAGGTCGCCTATTCCCATGAGATACCGCGGCCGGTCTTTTGGCAGAAGGGGTGCGCCGAAATAGATAATTTCATGCATCTCCTCTTTCGGCTCGCCGACGCTTACCCCGCCAACGGCATATCCGTCGAAACCAATCGAGATCAGTTCTTCCGCACTTTTCTTCCTGAGATCTTTATACATGCCCCCCTGCACGATGCCGAAGAGCGCCTGGCCGGGGTTCTGATTTCCCCTGCACCGGCGAGCCCATGAGGTCGTAAGATCGACGGACTTTGCGGCATACGCGTGATCGGCGGGATAGGGGATGCATTCGTCAAAGGTCATGGCGATATCGGAGCCGAGTATGCCCTGAATCTTCATCGCCTCCTCGGGACCTATAAAATGCGGCGAGCCGTCGATATGGGACCGGAAGTGCACGCCCTCTTCCTCTATCTTTCTAAGGGCGGCCAGACTGAAGATCTGAAAGCCGCCGCTGTCGGTCAGGATGGGCCGGTCCCAGTTCATGAATCTGTGAAGGCCGCCAAGGGTCCTGATGACATCGGTGCCCGGTCTGAGATAGAGGTGATAGGTATTGCCCAGTATGATCTCCGCTCCGATTTCCCTGAGTTCGTCCGGCGACATCGCCTTGACTGTGCCTATTGTGCCTACGGGCATGAAGGCCGGGGTGTTGATCGCCCCCCGTCCGGTTTCCAGGACGCCTCTCCTTGCATCACCGTCGGTAGATATTATTTTGAAATTCATAAAAAGATCTTCCTGCCTTTTTAAAGTTCCGAAGCTAATCCCTGGTTTTCCAATTCAGCCGAATTCCGAGGAAGAATGCTCTGTAGAGAACTGTACTGGCTCCCGGCTTCGCCTACTGAACATTATAATTTTATATTTCCCGATTATACAACGCTGATGCGTCTGGAAGTTCTGCCAAAATTCACCAACCCCCGCCTTGCGTCACAACTGTTATTTAGAACTTTTACAATTATCCGGGTTGACAAGCGCGGACCGATTAGGGTAGATATATAACTGGTTGTCGGAGCGACGTCGGATTTGCCGATATAAAAAAATTTCGCGCTTCCCCAGAGTTCTCTTGACAAGTGTAAAATAGTTGAGTTATATTACCTTCTCGTTCTTTGAAAACTAGAAAAGGTGCGTAGCATACCTAACAATTCCTAGAAAATTTTTTGAGTTAACCAGTATCAAATGAGAGTTTGATCCTGGCTCAGAACGAACGCTGGCGGCGTGCCTAACACATGCAAGTCGAACGGGGTCATTGATGTAGCAATACATTGATGACTTAGTGGCGGACGGGTGAGTAACACGTAGGTAACCAACCCTAAAGAGGGGGACAACCCAGGGAAACTTGGGCTAATACCGCATAAGACCACGACCTGAAATGGTAGTGGTAAAAGGAGCAATCCACTTTAGGATGGGCCTGCGGCCTATCAGGTAGTTGGCGGGGTAAAGGCCCACCAAGCCTAAGACGGGTAGCCGGACTGAGAGGTTGAACGGCCACACTGGAACTGAGACACGGTCCAGACTCC
>JBJKPE010000099.1:0-3109 GCA_046706685.1 Thermodesulfovibrionales bacterium
TGCCGTTGATCTTCATGGCGCAGGAACCGCAGATGCCGTGGGCACAGGACCTCCGGAAGGTGAGGCTGCCGTCAAGATCGTCCTTTATCCTGGTCAGGCCGTCGAGGAGCCTCTCGACCGGCTCCATCTTGACCCTGAATTCCTCCCACCCGGGGGCCGCGCCCTTTTCCGGATCAAACCTCTTTATCATGAACGTATATTGCTTCATTTCCGTTAGTCAGTCTCGCTTTTCTTCAGTGCTCTAGAACCCCGCTTAAGATACTCATCTTTACCCGCAATCTTTACTTGACACAACAACCATTGGACAAAAAATGGCTTAATTCTTGTCATTGCGGCTTGTCCGCAATCCTTCTTCATTCGAAAAGATTCCCGACAAGCGGGAATGACAGATCGAGGCTGCAAGCCATGTGTGCAAGGTCTTCATCATAAATCCTTAAAATCAACCGTTCAGTACTTCCTTTCCTCGGGCTGAAAACGGGTAATCGTGACCGGCTTGAACCTCAGCTTCACTTCCTCCCCCGACTTGAAGGCAAAGGTGTGTTTCAGCCATTTCCTGTCGTCCCTCTTCGGAAAATCCTCCCTTGAATGTGCCCCCCTGCTTTCCCTGCGCGTCAGCGCCGAGAGCGCTATCACTTCGCTCAGCGCCAGCAGATTGCGAAGTTCCACGGCCTCAAGAAATTCGGTATTGAACACCTTCCCCTGGTCCTTTATCCGGATCCATGCGGCCCGTTCTCTCAGTGTCTTCAGTTCTGCGACAAGGCTGTTCAGGCCTTCTTCATTTCTGAACACCGAGCATTTTTCCATCATGATCTTCCGGATTTCCGCCCTGACTGAAGACGCCTGTTCGTCGCCCGCCCCGCCGGATAAACCGCAGATTCCCGCCCTCGTCTTTTCCGGAACATCCCTCTTTATTTCGCTCTTTTCCGCTTTTCCCAGGAAAGAGCTTATCGCCATACCAGCCCTTCTTCCGAATACAACCGTGTCGAGCAGCGAATTGCATCCCAGCCTGTTCGATCCGTGCACCGAAACGCAGGCGCACTCACCCGCAGCGAAGAGACCCTCGCAGACAGCCCCCTTTTCATCCCTCAGGACCCTTCCGTCGATATCGGTCGGTATGCCGCCCATGGCATAGTGGGCGGTGGGGACGACAGGGATGGGAGACTCCGACGGGTCAAGCCCCATGTATATCTTGCAGAAGGTGGATATCTCCGGCAGCCTTTCCTCTATTATTGATCGGTCTACACCCGTGAGGTCGAGATGGACAAAATCGCGGCCGTCGATCCCCCTGCCCTCCCTGATCTCGGTCATTATCGCCCTTGAGACCATGTCCCTTGGTGCGAGGTCCTTGATGGTCGGCGCATATTCTTCCATGAACCTTTCACCTTTGCTGTTTCTCAGGATGCCGCCCTCACCCCTGGCGCCCTCAGTGACAAGTATCCCCAGCCCGTAAAGACCTGTAGGATGAAACTGAAAGAATTCCATGTCCTCAAGCGGGATGCCGGCATCGAACAGAGTCCCAAGACAGTCGCCGGTGCTTGCAATGGCATTCGACGTCGTAGCGTAAACCCTGCCATAGCCGCCTGAGGCGACGAGTGTAGCTTTAGCGTTGAAGACATGGAGTTCTCCGGTCTTTATCTCCAGTGCTGTCACTCCCATGGCCCTGCCGTCCTCGATAACGATGTCGAGCACATGGAACTCGGGGAAGAACTTCGCCTCCTGCCGGTGGCTCTGTTCAAAAAGCGCGAACAGGATCGCATGCCCGGTCCTGTCGGCCGAATAGCAGGCCCTCCTTACGGCCGCCGCCCCGAAGTCCCGCGTGTGGCCGCCGAAACGCCGCTGAGCAATCCTGCCTTCGGCAGTCCGCGAAAAAGGGACGCCCATATGCTCGAGCTCTATTACGGTCCTTATAGCGTCATCGCACATTATGCCGATGGCGTCCTGGTCGCCGAGAAAATCGCTACCCTTGGCTGTGTCATAGAAATGCCACTCGGGGGAGTCGGGCTCCTCGTTCCCAAGGGCCGCGGCTATCCCTCCCTGGGCTGCGGTGGAATGGGAACGCGTCGGATAAAGCTTGGTAAGAATTGCAACGCTGCCGTGCTTCGAGGCCTCTATCGAGGCCCTGAGGCCCGCCAGGCCGGAGCCTATAATCACAGTATCAAAATAATGAACCATAGTTAATTATACCGAATACGGAAGATACCGCCATGTTTATCCCGAATTATCCGACCGATTCCGTGTGCCTTTGCGGAGGGGAGACTGCAACCACGCTCTCCGTATATTTCAATCTGCATAAAGCCGTGCATTTTGTACTGAGACACCAAAAAAAACGACTGAGGAAAATTTCCATCTCCATAAAATAGAGAATTAATTCCCTTCCTTCAACTCTTAGTATCAGCGTCTTGGTGAATGGTTCTTTTCAGGTTCAACAGATTGGCTTTTTTTCATCGTCTCTGCGACAGAAGGATGATAATTGTCAGTATCAGCAGGAGTGAACCCCCGAACAGAATGGCTATGCGGGTGGCCTTCTTCGCCCTGTCGGCTTCCCACCACGTAACCGGTCGAATCCCCTGCGCCAGAAAAGTGACGGTGCCTGCGAGATTCACGCAGATTATGTTCGTAAAGAAAAGAAGCATCGCCCCGGATGCATCATAATAGTAACCGGCGCCGAGCAGCATGCCGAATGTCACCAGCGGCGGCAGCAGTGCCACCGCCACCATCACGCCTATGAGGGTGGCTGAAACGCCTGTTGTAAACGCCAGCGCCCCCGCACTCCCGGATGCCAGGGCAAGAACTATGTTTGCAACACCCACTGTGGTCCTTGAAGCTATTTCCGGAACCGACGGCGCGATCGTAAAAATAAATCCCACCAGGACGGAAAGTCCCAGCGATGTAGAAATACCGACGATATTTGTTTTAAAGGAGCTGCGCGCCAGGTCCATGTCTCCGAGGGTCACGGCAAGGGACAGGGCCACATTTGGCCCCAGTAACGGAGCGATCACCATCGCTCCGATTATGATCGCCACATTGTTGCCAAGGAGACCGATAGCGGCAACAACTGAAGACAGAACAGTCATGAGGATATAGACCCTCGAAATCCTGGCGGCGTCTA
>JBJKPE010000100.1:0-15421 GCA_046706685.1 Thermodesulfovibrionales bacterium
TTACAATTCCAAAAGCATTGCCGATTGGCACATTTGCATTCAAGTCGACACCACAAAAATTACGACAACTTTCCTTTTCAATCATATACTTTTAAGCTCTTATCCGGTTTTTAACCGGACAGTACTGAGCCAGGATTATTCATGAATGTGCGGCGGGACCGAGGCCCCTCTCTCATTCTTGCCGTGCTCCGAGGCTTTTGTCTCCTCATTTTCTCTATGTATACTGTTACGATGCCTGACATTCGAAGTTTATGAATAAAGTGGGATTAGGCCGTGACTCCCCTGCAGTATTTCGTTCCTGTTGTGCCTGTTGAATTAAATAGAGGGGGCTATTATAATAAACGCTGGATGTGATTTTGTCACATGACTTAAATTTCTTTCAAAGGATTTTTATGTATATGTTTAAGGAGTTAAAGAAAGGAGTGTCTATGAAATTCGGATGGATGGCCGCCCTGGCTATTGTGCTCGTGGCGGGGCAGGCATATGCCGGCGACCAGGTGACTCTGAAGAGCCAGAAGGACAAAGTGAGCTACATTATCGGTCTCAATATCGGGACGAACATGAAGAGGCAGTCGGTTGATGTCGACACGGATCTCGTTTTGAAGGGGTTGAAGGACGGGCTGAGCGGGAGCAAGCCCATGATGAGCGAAGAGGAGATGCGTCAGACCATGAGCGCCTTCAACGAGGAAATGAAGAAGAAGCATGACGAGGAAGTAAAAAAGATGGGTGAAAAGAACAAGGAAGAGGGTGAGAAATTCCTTGCTGAAAATAAGAAGAAAGAGGGAGTGGTAACCCTTCCGAGCGGCCTGCAGTATAAAATCATCACCAAGGGGAAAGGGAAATCACCGACGATCAATGACGTCGTGACGGTTAATTACCGCGGCACTTTGATTGACGGGTCGGAATTTGACAGTTCTTACAAGCGCGGAAAACCCGCGACTTTCCCGGTAAAGGGCGTGATCCCGGGGTGGACGGAGGCGCTGCAGCTGATGAAGCCGGGTTCAAAGTGGGAATTGTTCATGCCCTCCAACCTTGCCTATGGAGAGAGAGGGGCAGGGAACGTTATCGGCCCGAACGCTACGCTGATCTTCGAAGTTGAACTTCTGTCGGTGAAAGAAGGCGGAAAGGGTGAAGCCGCAGGCCACGGGGATGTGCATGGAGGCCACGGCACAAAGAAGTAAACGGCCGGCGTCTGTCTGAATAGAGTCTGAGAGAACTCTCCCTCCTTTGAACCGGAGGGAGAGTTTTTTTTTGAACGCATGGCACTGCAGGTGTACTTTTTACTGATTCCCGAAGTGGGATTGCAGCTCGCCGTAAGACCTTGTCAGATCGCTCATCGCCCTTTCCATGCCGGTCTTATAATCATCCCAGTGCGCATCTCCATAATCCTTGATCTCCTGGAGTTTTTGCCTGGCCAGTTCGTGAAGGGCCATCAGGTCTTCGACCTGTTCATAGTATTGTGTCTCTATTGATGTGTTCAAGTTCTTTGTGTCGTCTTTCAATTTTCTGATCTTATCATCCCACTTGCCGAGTTCCGCCTCGATCTTCTGAAAATAGATATTCTTGTCTTCCACTCTTTGCCACCTCCTCTGGTTGATCTGCTCTACTAAAAGTATAAGCTGTTTTGTTTTAAAGGCAAGAAAGTAACAGGTGAATAGTAAGCAGTGAAAGGTGAAAAGTGGATAGAACCTATCTCAAAATCGGATCTAGGTTCAATGCTGTCATTCCCGCAAGCCAAGCGCGCCTGCCTGCCGGCAGGCAGGTCGGGAATCCTTCTGAAATGAAAGAAAGATTCCGGACAAGCCGGAATGACACAAAAAGCGGATATCATAATATTTTAATTTTGAGATATATTTTAGTAAAAACCTCTATGCTCTATGTCAGCGTGTGAGCTTGACTGGACTAAAATCCCTCTCCCGGGATGGTCAGACCAACCGGGGAGAGGGAAAGAGATGCGAAAGACGATGCGTCAGCTTTCGGCCAGTAGGCGGCTACTTCTTGATGGATGCTTCCTCAACGATTGCTTTATATTTGTATCCCATACCGAAATCTTTGTCCTTGTGAAGCGTACCCGATACAGTGACTATCTCGCCCTGCTTCGGCAGGTCCTGGGATGTTACGACGAGGTCGTAGTTGTCGCGTGAGACGCTTCCGCTGCCGTCCTGAAGATGTATCCAGTTTTTGTGCATGATTGCGGCAGACACCTTGACTACCTTGCCCCTTACAACAACCTTGTGCTTGTCGAGCCGGCCGAGCCTGGCGTAAATCTCTGAGATGGTGTATGCATCGCGACCTTTGGCCTTCTCAACTTTTATCTTTTCCATTGGAGCGACCACACTTCCGCTGCTGCCGGGAGATTTTATCTCATGCTCGGATTTTGACTGCACAAGTCCGGTCGAAAATACGATTTTCTCAAATTTGCGATTGAGGGTCTTGCTTTCGAAGTTTCCCATTTCCACGCCGGGCATGAGGGTGATGGTCTGCCCTTTGACAACTCGTGTCTGCGGCAGGGCCGCCCATGTTTTCTTGCCGTTTTTTTCCAGCAGTACATAAGTGTATCCGCCGCTGTTCATGGTTTCGACGACCTTACCGGACAATGCCGAGTTCTCCGCTTTTTCTTCCGACATGACAGAAGACTGCGTCGAGGCCGGTTTTTTATCAGATCCTGCATATATTTCATGGACGGTAAAAAGCCCTGTAACAAGAAATATCGCCGACAACGCCAAAAACTTTTTCATTTTATCTCCTTGCGGTTTCGAAAATTTCTACGACGGTTTATTATAGACGAATGCACTTTCTAATTGCTAACACTTTGACCACCCCATTACAGCACCCTGGATGCTGCGACGATGTCGAATAGGACGATGTCAAATAGTCTGATCGCCGGAAAGAGGAAGATTTTGATCACATGTTCGAAGGGGATTGCTCCGGTCCTTGAGAAAGAACTGGAGTCGCTGGACTTTCGCGTTTTTTCAACGATGGAAGCCGGCGTTACCACTGAGGGGACAATCGCTGATGCCATGTACCTCAACCTTCATCTTCGGACCGGACACCGGGTCCTTTTTCTGATCCGGGAATTTATGGCGCGGGACGTCGAAGATCTCTACCGTGAGTTGTCGGAAGTTGCCTGGGAGGAATGCGTCGACGAAAGAGGCTATATCTGTATGACCTCGAACGTTGACAACCCGTCTGTGAGGGATGCCCGTTATGTAAATGTAAGATGCAAGGACGCGGTAGTCGACCGGATGAGGCTGAAAACCGGAACGCGGCCGGATTCGGGGCCCGGCAGGGAAGGGCTTGTGTTCTTTATCCACTGGAAGGCGGAGAAAGCGGCCATCTATATCGACACTTCGGGCATCCCGCTTTGCCGCCGCGGGTACAGGAAGATTCCCCTGGATGCGCCTATGCAGGAAACTCTGGCCGCTGCTATCGTGATGTCCTCCGGGTGGGCCGGAGAAGGCAACTTCATTAACCCTATGTGCGGCAGCGGAACGCTTGCGATAGAGGCGGCACTTATAGGACTTAAGAGGGCGCCGGGGCTTCTGAGAAGCAACTATAGCTTCATGCACCTGAGAGGGTTCGATGCCGCATTCTGGGAGGGGCTGAGGCGGGAGGCCAGAAGGGCCGGGGCAAAAGGGTTGACAGGGCGGATCATAGCTACGGACATTCGAAAGGAAGCCGTCGAGGCCGCGAGAAGGAATGCGGCTACCGCCGGAGTGGAGCATCTGATAGAATTCAGTGTGTGCGATTATGCCGGGACAGTGATGCCGGAGGGCGGAGGAGCGGTTATAATGAACCCCGAATACGGCGCCAGGATGGGAAAAGTAAGGGAACTCGAAGCTGTTTACAAAGGGATAGGCGATTTTTTCAAGCAGAAATGCAGGGGGTACAGAGGGTATATATTCACCGGGAACCTGGAACTGGCAAAAAAGGTGGGACTGAGGTCCTCAAAGAGGACTATTTTTTATAATGGGGAGATCGAGTGCAGGCTGCTTGAGTACGAATTGTACGAGGGAAGCAGAAAACATGCAGGTGAAAACGCAGGCGGCCGATAATAAGCAGTAGTCAAACCATGTCCTTTAACTTTACAGGTGAGGCAATAGTAAACCGCAGAGACGCAGAGGGCGCAGAGAAAGTAAATTATATATTTCTGCTGAGAGGGCAGAAATATATAAACTGCCGTGAGGAGCGTCTTTTTTGTTTTCCGGCCTCTCACCGGAAAACAAAACTCACTAAAGCTCTGCGATCTTTGCGCCTCTGCGGTTAACAGATGTTTTTTCTCAGTCAAATATGGCAGAACTATTACAGATGAGGAGAGAATAAGATGATTCATGGTGATAAAAGGCCGGGTAAGAGACACACGTCCTGGAATCTCGGGTTGCTTTTTGAAAATGATCGGGACCCCCGGATAGAAGAGGAGATGGCTGAAGTTGAACGGAAAAGCAATGTATTTATCGACAAGTGGACGCACAGAAAGGATTATCTCCGTGATCCTGAGGCTCTCAGGCAGGCACTGGTTGAGTACGAGAAATGGAAGAGGGACTGCGGCTCGGACGGCAACCCAGGGTATTATTTCTGGCTCAGAACTCAGCAGGACCAGAATTCTTCAGATCTGAAGGCCCGTTTCAACAAGATTGAAGAGTTAAGCCGGAAAATAGAAAACGACATCCAGTTCTTTTATCTGGGCATAGGAAAGATTCCCCCGAAGCTGCGGAGAAAATTCCTGGATTACCCCGGCCTGAAGGACTACAGGCATTTCATAGAGAGGATATTTGCCGAATCCAGGCATCTCCTTAGTGAGCGGGAGGAGAGGATCATGAACCTGAAGTCATCGACTTCGTATACAAATTGGGTAAAGATGACGTCGGGCTTCCTCGTCAGGGAAGAGAGGAAGGTGCTAACGGAGGGCGGAAAGACCGAGGTTAAGACTTTCTCGGACGTGTTAAGCCTTATGAACAGTGCCAGGAAGAATGTGAGGGACTCCGCCGGGAAGGCGTTCAACGATATTCTGGAAAGCTATGTTGACGTGGCGGAGGCTGAGATCAACTCTGTTCTCGCCAACAAAAAGATCGATGACGAACTCCGGAACTTTTCGAGGCCGGACTTCTCCCGGCATCTCAGCGACGACGTGGACAGCGAGGTCGTGGATTGTCTCATTGAGGCGGTCTCGGACAGGTTCGACATTGCGGCCGAATATTATGGATTGAAGTCGCGCCTTCTCGGGGTAAAGAAGCTGAAATACCATGAAAGGAACGCGGACTTCGGAGATATCAGGAAGAAATATTCGTATCCGGAGAGCAGCCGCCTTGTTTCCCGGACATTAAATAGGCTCGACAAGGAGTTCGCAGAGATTTTTGACACCTTTGTTGAGACCGGCCAGATCGACGTATATCCCGGAAAGGGTAAAGCGAGCGGCGCTTTCTGCGTTCACCACTGCCTTTCCCAGCCTACCTTTATTCTGCTGAATCACACAGACACGCTCCATGACGTGCTGACGATTGCGCATGAGGTCGGCCATGGGATAAACAACGAGCTGATAAGGGATAGACAGAATGCGCTGAATTTTGGGACTCCGACATCGACCGCCGAGGTCGCCAGTACTTTCTTCGAGGATTTTGTTCTGGAAGAGATACTGAGGGGCTCCGACGACGAACAGAGGCTTGCCATGATGGTGATGAAGTTGAACGACGACGTTTCCACAATATTCAGGCAGGCGGCATGCTACAGATTCGAGCGGGAGCTCCACAAGGCGTTCGGAGAAAAGGGTTATCTGTCGAAGGACGAGATAGGCGCTTTCTTCCGGAAACATATGTCGGCGTACATGGGTAACTTTGTCGAACAGTCCCCGGGTTCCGAGAACTGGTGGGTCTACTGGGGCCATATACGTTATTTCTTCTATGTATATTCATATGCGAGCGGCCTGCTGATCTCCAAGTCTCTCCAGAATTCGGTAAAAAAGGACCCCGCTTTCGTGGCAAACGTAAAAGAGTTCCTGTCCGCCGGACTGTCCGACTCGCCGAGAAACATCTTTCTGAAACTCGGCATAGACATAACCGACAGGACCTTCTGGAACAGCGGACTCGATGAGGTGGAAAACCTCCTTAAAGAAACGACCGCGCTGGCCCGAAGACTGGGGAAAATATAACAAAGTAAAGCAAAAGTCAGAAGTCAGAATGCAGAAGTAAGAAGTATTATTCAGAAAAGGCAATTGGCCATGGGCTATGGTAAGTGGTAAAAAAGTTTTGACAATACCATCTGCCTGTCTTTTTTAATTCTGCATTCTGCATTCTGACTTGTTATTATTTGAGTTTCAGTTCCTTCAGAAGTCTCACCAGGTCGAATTCCTTCTCCACTATCTCCCTGGTTTTCAGCACCTTCTTCTGCTCCCTGATCCTGATCTTGCCAAGGACGGACTCAATTTTTTCTACGGTGGTGAAGGTATCGTCATGTACCGATATAATTGGAACCCCGCACATTTTAGCCTTGCCGATGATAACGTCATTGGTGTACATTCCGCCGGTGAGTATGATGCACTTTGTCGATGTTTCGAGGGCGGCAAGCTGTATGTCCGACCTGTTTGCTCCAGTGATGACGGCCTTGTTCGGCGTCCTCCTGAAGTACTTTATAGCGCTGTCCACATCCATCGCCCCGATTGAGAAATTCTCTATGAAGTCATCGAGCGCCTCTTCGCAGCAGAGGACCTTTCCGTTCAGGATGTCGTTCAACTGTCTGACGGTGATAGAGTCGAGGAGTATGTCCCTGTGGAGCGAAGCGAAGACGCTTATCTTCTTCTTCTCCAGGAAGGGTCTCACAGATTTTTTTATGTAGTCGTGGGCGCTCTGAGGGACCTTGTTGATAACGGCCCCCGCAAAATGGTTCTCCAGCAATTCCCTCGCTCCTATCAGCGCGTCAATGGAGCTTTCCCCGCTCCATGGTTCGACAACGAGAGTCTTTGCGTTGAGATGAGAAATGAGTCTCAGGCCGTTTATACCGAAAAGAGAGCCTTCCAGGAGGTTTGCGCCTCCCCCGACAAGTACAACATCCTTGTCCTTTATTGAGTCCAGGGCCTCCTTCACGATACCGAATCTGTCAGAGGGCCGCCCCTTCAGCACCTTGTTCTGGACCTCATATGTGACAACGAATGGCGAGACGACATCAGGTTCCTCGGGCAGGTTAAGGGCCTTCCTCATGAATTCTGCATCGGCATCTATGAGCAGGCTCCCGTGCTTGAGAGGAATCTTGCCGAGAGGTTTTATGTATCCTACTTTGTAACCCTTTTCTTTCAGCAGCAGGCCGAGACCCAGGGTGACCAGGCTCTTACCGGAAAATCCTGACATTGACGCGATGTATAAATATACCATGCAAACCTCCTCTCTTATCCGGCCTTGCCGGCACAGTAAAGAATTTCACCACAGAGGCACAGAGGCGCGGAGGGATTGAAGACAAACAAAAGAGTTCACTAAAGATCTCTGTGTCTCTATGTCTCTGTGGTGAAATTTCTTGTTGTTTTGTAAGCTATTCATATTGTAATGGCCTAATCGCCGATTATAATCCTTGCGTCGAGCGCTGTCGCATCTTTTTCCGTTACCACCAGGGGATTAATGTCGAGTTCCTGGATTCCCGGGAAATCCGAGGAGAGGGCCGAAAGCCTCAGTATTGAGTCAACTATGGCGTCAATATTGACCGGCTTTTCACCCCTGGCCCCCTTTAAAAGCGGAAATGCCCGGATTTCACGGACCATCTCCCGGGCATCGAATACACCGACAGGGACTATTCTGAAGGAAACGTCCTTGAGTATTTCGACATATATGCCGCCGAGACCGAACATTATCATATGGCCGAAGGTCCTGTCATAGGTTATACCGACTATGACCTCTTTCCCGTCGGTTATAGTTTCATAAACCGAAACTCCCTCTATAAAGGCTGAAGGCATGAATTTTTTGGCGTTGAGCGTAAGCTCAGTAAACGCCTCCCTGGCCTCTTTTTTTGAACGGACGCCGAGCCTCACCCCCCCTATATCCGTCTTGTGCAGAATATCCGGCGATGAGACCTTCATAACTACTGGAAACCCCATCTTTTCGGCTGCCGCAGCCGCCTCATCCGGGTCGACAGAGAGGTATTTGGCGGGAAATGTGAAGCCGTATGAGCCCAATATTTTTCTTGATTCGTCCTCGGCAAGCCTGAGCCTGCCCTTTTCTCTGACCTCGGAGATGACCCTGGAAACGGAGGCTTTGTCTGCTGATATTTCAGGCGGCTCTATTCTTTTCCTGTGTACCCATTGGCCGTAGTCCCGCAGTTTAAGGAACGCCCTGACCGCCGGCTCGGGATAGGAGAAATTCGGGATCGAGGAGGACTTCAGCATTTCGACGGACGAGCGCACACTCTCCTCCCCCATGAAACATGTAATAAAGGGCTTGTCGGACCTGCGCGATGACTCTATGACCGCCTTTGCTGTTTCCTCCACGTTTACAGTCGCCTGCGGCGTCAGAATCACCAGAAATCCGTCCATCCCGGGATCATTAACCGCGGTGTCAAGGACAGCCGAGTATCTTTCGGCGGAGGCATCTCCGATAATATCCACGGGATTGTAAAGAGAGGCATTCTTTGGCAGAAATGTCGAGAGCTTGTGAATTGTTTCCCTGGAAAGGGGGGGGAGATCGAGTCCCGATTTTTCAGCGGTGTCGGCCGCGATAATGCCGGGGCCGCCGGCGTTGGTGATTATCAGCAGGTTGCTGCCTGCAGGCAGTCTCTTGCAGTTGAAGGCCTTTGCTGTTTCAAAGAGGTCTTCTATGCCCTCAGCGCGTATTATGCCTGTCTGTCTGAAGGCGGCATCGAAGGCGTTATCGGAGCCGGCAAGAGCGCCTGTGTGGGAAGATGCCGCCCGCGCCCCTGCATGAGTACCGCCGGATTTGACAATGATGATGGGCTTGATACGGGATGCCTTCTTCGCGAGTTCCAGAAACCTTCCGCCCTCCACTACATCCTCCACATAGCCGAGAATTATGTCCGTCTCCGGGTCTCCGATAAAATATTCTATGAAGTCGGTTTCATTGAGGTCTGCCTTGTTCCCGAGACTTATGAACTTGGAAAATCCGATCTTGTTTCCTATGGCCCAGTCGAGTATAGCTATCCCGAGCGCCCCGGACTGGGAGAAGAATGCGAGTCTTCCCTTCGGAAGCATGCCGGCGGCGAAGGTGGCGTTGAGGTTGTTGAAGGTGTTGATTATGCCCAGACAGTTGGGACCTACGACGCGCATTCTGCTTTCTCTTATGATCGCCCTGAGTTCCTCCTCCCGCTGCGCACCCTCGGCGCCTGACTCTCTGAATCCTCCGCTTATGATGACTGCCGAACGCACGCCTTTTTCGGCGCATTCCCTGAGTGCACCGCCGACGAGATGGGCAGGGATGACCACTATGGCAAGGTCTACGTCGTCTTCTATGCTTCGAATATCCTGTACCGTTCTGATTCCAAGGATATCCCCTGCTTTCGGATTGACCCCGTAGAGTTTTCCCCCGTAGCCGAATTTCCTGAGGTTGTTTAAGACAGAATATCCGACTTTGCCCTTATCGTGAGAAACCCCTATCACGGCAATCGATTTTGGATAAAAAAGTGAGTCAAGCACATTTCAATGATACTAGACAATGAAAGGGGTGGCAAGCGACAAAGACGGTAAGTAGTGAATCGTGAAAAGTGAAACGTGAAAACATGCATAGCGCATAGAGCATAGAGCATAGAGCATAGAGCATAGAGCATAGAGCATAGAGCATAGAGCATAGAGCATAGAGCATAGAGCATAGAGCAAGGAGGTTTTTAGAACCTGTTTCAAAATTGAAATATTATGATATAGGTTTTTTGTGTCATTTCCCGACCTGAGCCGGCAGGCAGGCGCGCTTGGCTTGCGGGAATGACAGTCTTGAACCGTGAACCGATTTTGAGATGCTCTATGCTCTATGCGCTATGCAACTTGTAGGCTTGTGGGCTTGTAAGCTTGCAGGTTGGCTGCCTTGTCAGGCAGGAACTCATTATTCATAAGGGGAAAGGCATACAAAGATGATAAAACACTTGAATATTACCTCGTATTTATCTATTATGTAGACAATATGGATACACCTGAGTTTCGCAAACGGGTAGAAGATGCCTTGAGCAGGGTAAGGATTGGTCTGAAGGCCGAGGGCGGAGATATCGAACTGGTGGATGTTAAAGACGGCGTCGTTTATGTGAAGCTGAAGGGCGCCTGCGGGACCTGTCCCATGTCGTCGCTTACCATGAAGAACTGGGTCGAGACCAGTATCAGGAAGGAGATCCCGGAAATAAAGAATGTTCAGGCGGTATAGCACGGAAACATATCTTGAATGGGACCGGTCCTGTTAGTATGAGTATGGGGAAGATCTCCAGGCTGGCATTGCCGGTTTTTCTCTTCATTGCAGTTTTTCTTTCCCCTGTCGTGTCCTTCGCTCAGCACAAGATAGACGTGACGGCTATCCGTTACTGGTCATACCCGGATTATACAAGGGTAGTCATAGACCTCTCCGAGAGCTCCGAATTCACACGACACCGCCTTGCGGGACCTGACAGAATTTTTTTCGACATCAAAGGGAGCCGTCTGGGCCAGGACTTGCAAAAAAAAATTTTGGTCGGAAATGGGATGCTTAAGTCGGTCAGGGCAAGCCAGTTCAATAAGGAGACGGTGAGGATTGTCCTGGACCTGGGAAAGATCAGGGACTACCGCGCTATCAGTCTTGACGACCCCGCCAGGCTCGTCATAGACATCTATGGGCATCCCCTTCGCTCCGCCAGGAAAGTAATAGTCATAGACCCCGGGCACGGTGGCCACGATCCTGGCGCCATCGGGCCCGACAACCTGTGCGAGAAGGACGTAGTGCTGGACATCGCCCTGAAGCTCAAAAAGATCCTTTCGGCCGATCCTGATATCAAGGTCTATCTCACAAGGGACAGGGACGTATTTATTCCGCTCGAAGAGAGGACCGCCATCGCCAACAGCAAGAACGCCGACCTTTTTGTATCTATCCATGCCAACGCGAGTACCAGCAGGGAAGCTAAAGGCATCGAGACCTATTTTCTGAACTGGACGGATAACGAGGAGGCCATGAAGGTGGCGGCTCGGGAGAACCAGATTTCCCTGAAGAATATGAAAAAGATGAACAAGGGAAACGACGTGCTGGGTATGATGCTCGGCGACCTGGAGCGCGAGAACAAGAGGGACGAATCCCTGCTTCTCGCTAATTATATCCAAAAGACTCTGGTTGATGAGCTGAGCAGAAACTACAAGGGAGTGGTCGACCTAAACACAAAGTGGGCCCCCTTCTATGTGCTCCTGGGGGCGGAAATGCCCTCGGTCCTGGTTGAGGTCTCTTTTATAAGCAACCCCCATGAGGCCAGGCTCCTTTCCAGAAAAGCCTACCGCGAGGACCTGGCAAAATCTATCGCAGACGGAATTGATAAATATATGTCAAATGCCGGCCCGCAGAAAGTCGCGGGGATTGGGCGGTCAGTTGATTCCAAGGATTAAGCCGGAAGCCAGGATAGTCCTGTATGTCCTTTTCGTTATTCTTCTGTTTGTCGTCACAGACCTCACCGTCTATCTCCTGGTTCTTGCCTTTCTGTCCCTGCTCCTGTTGAAAATCCCTTTTAAGACACTGAAGGCAGGATGGATACCTATAAGTATTTTCCTTTCTTACACATTCATCAGCAACGTGGTCGGCCGGTCGGGGAAGATAGTATTCTCCTGGGGCGCATTGTCGGTCACAGATGAGGGGATCAACATCGCCGCTGTGAGGACTCTCAGGGTCCTGTTAATGATCGGCGGCGTAAAGTTAATGATGGCCTCGGCAAAGTCTGAGGAGACCATAGAGGGACTGGGAAGGCTCCTCAGGCCCCTGGAAAAGATCGGTCTGCCGGTAAAGGATTTCTTTGAGACCATGGCGCTCACGGTGAAATGTTTCCCGGTCTTAAAGGACATGGCGTTTGAGACATACAGGGAAAATATCAAGACGGCCGACGTAAGGGGTTTCTGGGGCAGGGCCAGGGTTATATCGGCCTTCCTGCTCCCTATGTTCGCAAAGAGTCTTCAGTCACCGGAACTCTTTTTTGAAAAAGAGGAAGGCGAGAGGCACGAGGCAAAAACAAGCTGACAAGCTGGGCATGAAACAATAATTCACCGCAGAGACGCAGAGATCGCAGAGGTACAGTTAATTTTGTTTTCCGGTGAGAGGCTGGAAAACAAAAGAAACTCATCACGGCAGTTTATATGTTTCTGCCCTCTCAGCAGAAATATATAACTTATACTCTCCGCGCCCTTTGCGTCTCTGCGGTGAATATGTTTTGGTTGTGGCGTTGACTGTTTGGGTATTCACGAAATTATGAACATTGATCTGCTGATAAAGGACGGCCTGGTCTATGACGGAGGGAAGAATCCCCCTTTCCATGCCGATATCGGGATCTCCGGAGGAAAAATAACCCTTGTCGGGCAATTCCGGGGAGAAAAGCCGGACCTTACTATTGACGCGGGGGGACTGGCGGTTGCGCCTGGATTTATCGACACCCATGCCCATTCGGATTTTACCATCGTGGCCGACCCGCGTGCCGAGGGAAAGATCTGTCAGGGCGTCACCACCGAGATCAACGGAAACTGCGGCATGTCCGCGGCCCCGCTTTACGGCATGACGAGGGAGAGGCGGGAAGAAGATCTGAAGGAGCTTGGAATCCGGGAGCGGTGGAGCACTCTGGAAGAGTACTTTGCCCTGCTCGAAAAAAGGGGCATCGGCCTTAATATGGCCAGCCTCGCCGGACACGGAAATATACGCGGCTCAACGATCGGGTATGGAGACAGGCAGCCAAGCAGTACGGAGCTGCGTGACATGTGCGGCCTGTTAAGGGATGCAACTGAGCAGGGCGCAATAGGCCTTTCTACGGGGCTGATCTATCCTCCCGGCGTTTATTCGGATACCGGGGAACTGGTCGAACTGTCCAAAGTGCTCAGGGAGCGCGGTCTTATCTATACGAGTCATATGAGGAGCGAAGGAGAGAGGCTGATCGAGTCTGTAGCCGAGGTTATAGAGATAGGCCGGCAGGCCGGGGTCAAGGTGCACATCTCTCATATCAAGGCGGCGGGCAGAGAGAATTGGCACAAAGCGGACAAGGCATGCTCGATGCTGGACGAAGCCCGCGGGTCCGGCATAATGTTGACCTGCGACCGCTACCCGTATACAGCATCTGGTACTGACCTCGACTCCATTCTGCCTTCGTGGACCTATGCAGGCGGGAATGAAGAAGAAATGAAAAGACTCACGGACGACGAAACAAGGGGCAGAATTGCCGAAGAGGTGGGCCGCCAGGCATTGTCGGGTGATTACTGGAAAGGGGTCATAATCTCTTCGGTCGCCTCTGAAGAAAACAGATGGATGGAAGGGAAGACCGTGGCCGAGATCAGCAGCAGACTTGAACTGGATGAAATTAGTTTTGTATTCAGGGTGCTCATCGAGGAAAAGCTGCGGGTAGGAGCCATATTCCGGTCAATGAGCGAGGAAAACCTCCGAAAGTTCCTTTCTCTGCCTTATTGCATGATCGGTTCGGACAGCTCCGCCAGGTGTTTTGATGGTCCTACGATGACGGGAAAGCCGCATCCGCGGACATTCGGCACATTCCCCCGTTTTCTAGGCAGGTATGTGAGAAAAGAGGGACTTTTGGATTTTTCCGAAGCTATATACAGATCGACCATGCTGCCGGCCCAGACCTTCGGGCTTTCCGGGAGGGGGCGGCTGGAGGCAGGCATGTGGGCCGATATTACGGTCTTTGACCCTGAAAGGGTGATGGACACCGCTGACTTTGAGGACCCGTTTCGAAGGCCTGAAGGCATAAGGTATGTCATGGTAAACGGCGTCCCTGCGTTATGGGAGGGCGTTGTTACGAGACGGCTCGCGGGGAAGGTGCTCAGGGGTAAAGACCAATAAACCCGCATAGGGCAAAGGGCATAGGGCGTAGAGTTAGAGAACACGAACCGCAAACGGTGAAATAACCACACCCCACCCCTTTTCCCAACGGGGCGAGGGAATTTTCCCCTCCCGTGAGGGGAGGGTGTTGCTCTATGCCCTATGCGCTATGCTCTATGCATCTTTATAATTTCATTTGAAATTTTCATAGCTTGCTGATATAATCTAGATATTCATTCTGGCTTTTTTCGATAAAGAGTGGGCAATCCCACTCTTTTGTTTTATATATGGAGGAAGAGGTTACAAATAAGATTACGGGGCTCGCGGAAACCGTGGCGTCAGGGTACGGCGTGCGGGTGGTTGACGTGGAGTTGGCCGGAAGTTTGAGGAAGCCGACGGTGAGAGTGTTCATAGACAAAGAGGAAGGTGTAACCCTTGAGGACTGCGAAAAGGTGAGCAGGGCGTTGTCCGCGGTCTTCGATGTTGAGGACCCGATACATACGCCTTACGTGCTTGAGGTTTCCTCGCCCGGGATGGACAGACCGTTGAAGAGATTGAGGGATTTCGATGAGAATGTGGGCAAGCTGGCGAGGGTTGTTACCACAGAGAGCATAAATGAGCAGAACTTTTTCATAGGAAGGATAGCGAGCGTGGAGAACGGGGACATTACATTGCTGCTGGAGGGCGACAAGGAGATCAAGGTCCCTTTCGAGCAGATATCGAAGGCGAGACTGGAGATAGAATTCTGATGTCCAAAGATCTGTGTTTTGTTATAGACCAGATAAGCCGGGAAAAGGGCATATCCCGGGAGACGCTTATTGAGGCGCTGGAATCCGCTCTTCTGTCCGCCATGCGGAAGAAGTACGGGGGCAGGACTAATATCAATCTGGAGATAGACCGGCAGAAATGCGACTTGAGAGTCTACGAAACCAGAAAGGTCGTCGCCGAGGTTGCGGACGCCGGCGAGGAGATTTCACTGGCGGATGCTGCGAAGATAGCGCCGGAGACAAAAGAAGGCGATACTCTCGATATCCCGCTCGATCTTCAGGACCTGGGCAGGATAGCCGCCCAGACGGCAAAGCAGGTGATATTCCAGCGGGTGAGAGAAGCCGAAAGGGACGTCATTTACAACGAATTCAAGGACAAGGTGGGCCAGATCGTCAGCGGCACCATTATGCGCAGAGAAAAGGGCCTTTACTACCTCAACCTTGGCAAGACCGAGGCGTTTCTCCCGATTAAGGAGACGCTTCCGAACGAGAACCTGAAGAGGGGGGACGTTGTCAAGGCGATCATAGAAGATGTGAGAATTTCCACGAAAGGCCCTGCAATTATGGTGTCCAGGACCAGCCCGCAATTTGTGGCCGGGTTGTTCAAGATGGAAGTGCCTGAAATAAACGAAGGACTTGTCCAGGTAAAGCATATAGTCAGAGAACCGGGGGAGCGGACCAAACTCGCCGTTCTTTCGAAGGACA
>JBJKPE010000101.1:0-12262 GCA_046706685.1 Thermodesulfovibrionales bacterium
GGTCCTAACGTATTATCATTGATCACTTTTTTACTACAAGGGGATTGGGTAAAAGTGATAGCGCAAGCCGTTAACTTGATGAACTTTCTGAAGAGGCCGAAACAGTTCATCATTCCCATTTATCAGCTACCCTACAGTTGGACCCTTAAAGAATGCGGGCATCCTCCCATTTCTCTCCTTCGCGCCGCCTTTGGTCGGGCGCTCTTATCCCTACAATACAATCTCCGGATTACAGGAGCAGACAGGAATAAATGAAAGAACTGATGCCCGTTGGGATTATTAAGAGAAAGATTTATCTGATCAGAGGCCACAAAGTATCGTTGGACAGCGATTTGGCCGAGCTTTATGGCGTTGAGGTCAAACAACTGAAAAGACAGGTCAGAAGAAATATAAACCGTTTTCCTGAAGATTTAATGTTTGAACTGCAGAAGGAAGAATATGAGTCTTTAAGGAGCCATTTTGGCACCTTAAAGCGGCTGATGATGTGCTGAGACGGTATAAGGAAGCTTTGATGCTTGGGAGAAACACATGACAGAGCCGACAATTACATGTCCTAACTGCAAAACGGAAATTAAGCTGACCGAATCTCTGGCGGCCCCGCTGATCGAAGCGACACGACGCGAGTTTGAAAAACGGCTGGCACAAAAGGACACCGACATCGCAAACCGTGAGATTGCGCTCCGTGAGAAGGAAAAGGCGCTTTCAAGAGAAAAGGCTTCTATCGATGATCAGGTGGCTGAGAAGCTTCAACAGGAACGTGCAGGGATAGCGGCCGCCGAGGCGAAAAAGGCGAGGCTTGCCCTTTCAGCCGATCTTGAGCAGAAGACGCAAGAGCTTTGTGAGCTTCAAGGGGTCCTCAAGCAGCGAGACGAAAGGCTTGCTGAGGCGCAGAAGGTTCAGACTGAACTTCTTCGCAAGCAGCGCGAGCTGGATGACGCAAAGCGCGAGCTGGACCTTACGGTTGAGAAAAAGATCCAGGAGGGGCTGTCCGCCGCCCGTGAGCAGGCACAGAAGGAAGCTGAGGAGCACTTGAAACTCAAGGTGATGGAAAAGGAACAAACCATCGCCTCCATGCAGAAACAGATTGAGGAACTCAAGCGAAGGGCTGAGCAAGGATCGCAACAGCTCCAGGGTGAAGTGCAGGAGCTTGAACTTGAAGACCTTTTGAGAACCAAGTTTCCCCATGATGCGATTGAACCCGTGCCCAAAGGCGAGCACGGCGGTGATATATTGCATCGAGTTTGCGGCCAACTGGGGCAGCCCTGCGGCACTATCTTATGGGAATCCAAACGTACAAAGAACTGGAGCGACAGCTGGCTTGCGAAGCTGCGCGAAGATCAGCGGGCAGCAAAGGCCGAAGTCGCTGTTATAGTCAGCCAGGCCCTGCCGAAAGGCGTGGAGACATTCGAATTGATAGACAGAGTTTGGGTGACACATCCAAGGGCAGCGTTGCCCGTAGCGGTAACGCTTCGTCATACCCTGATCGAAGTGGCGTCCGCCCGGCAGGCTGGCGAAGGTCAGCAGACCAAAATGGAGATGGTTTATCAGTATCTGACAGGTCCGCGCTTCCGGCAGCGCGTCCAGGCCATAGTGGAGGCGTTTTCTTCCATGCAGGAAGACTTGGATAAGGAGAAGAAGGCCATTACCAAGCAGTGGGCCAAGCGCGAGGCCCAGATCGAACGAGTCATGGAGTCGACAGTGGGAATGTACGGCGATCTGCAGGGGATTGCAGGGAAGACGTTGCAGGAGATAGAGGGGCTGGAGTTTCCGGCACTGGAAGATGAGACAGGTACGTGATTGGGCACGAAATGAGGGGAAACGGAAGCGTCCTGAGGCAACGGATCTTGAATTTGTAACTGGGAGGAGGATATGGAAATACTCGTTCAACAGGACTTTATCGAAGGCAAGATTTATATGATCCGGGGACATAAAGTTATGTTGAGCACGGACCTTGCGGCACTTTATGATGTTGAGCCCAAGACCCTGATGCAGGCTGTAAAAAGAAACATCGATCGTTTTCCGGCGGACCTTATGTCTATGCTGTCAAATCGGGAGTTTACCAACTTGAAGTCACAAATTGTGACTTCAAGTTGGTGCGGTATTCGCAGGGGCTACAGGGGAGAAATGACCCGACATGATTAAGAAACTATTCATCCAGAACTACAAGATCTTTAGAAACTTTGAACTGGAGCTTAATAGCGATCTAAGCATTCTTGTCGGAGACAATGAGGTTGGTAAGTCAACTATCCTCGAAGCAATTAATCTGGCGTTAACACGGAAGCTTAACGGAAGGCAGATAGACCAGGAATTAACCCCGTTTATCTTTAATCAAGACTGCTGCGCTGAGTACTTGAAAGCAATAAGATCCAAGACTCCTAAGGAGCCTCCTCCGATCCGAATTGAGTTGTATTTAAATGACGCACCTGAGTTGGAGTTTCTTAGAGGGTCAATGAATTCCAATAAAGAGGATTGCGCTGGATTAAAGCTTGAGATTCTCTTTGACGACGACTACAGGGATGAGTATGGAGCATTACTGAATAACCCTGATGAGCTCAATCTTGTTCCATCTGAATATTACCGCGTTCACTGGTATTCGTTTGCCAACAACGCAGTGACACAGCGAAGTCTTCCTTTGGGGGCGTCTTATATTGACACAACAACCATACGTTTGCAAAGTGGTACGGACTACTATCTCCAAGATATAATCCGCACGAATCTTGACCCGAAGGAGCGCGTGGGGCTAAACATCTCGTACCGCAAACTTAAGGAGCACTTCTCTGATCAGCCGGCTATTAAGGAGATCAATAAAAAATTGGCAAGTCGCCAAGGTGCCATAACCGACAAGGATCTTTCAATTTCTATCGACGTCTCACAAAAATCCACCTGGGAAACAAATCTCATTCCACACCTCGACGAATTGCCATTTCATCAGGTAGGCAAAGGAGAACAGAATGCACTAAAGGTTATGCTTGCTCTTGAGCGAAAAGGGGACAAAGCTCAGGTCATTCTAATTGAGGAGCCAGAGAACCATCTGTCGTATTCTTCTATGAATGTGCTTGTTGACAAGATTAGTGAAAAGTGCTCTGGCAAACAGGTACTCATCACGACTCACAGCGCCTATGTATTGAACAAGCTCGGCCTTGAGTCATTGGTATTGCTTGCAGTTGCGGATAATATTATAACAACTTCGCTGCGCAAGTTGTCTGAAGAGACGCAGGATTATTTTAAGAAGCTATCTGGTTATGATACACTTCGGCTTGTCTTAGCCAAGAAGTCCATCCTTGTTGAGGGACCATAGGATGAATTGTTGATACAGAAGGCTTTTCTATGGCAACATGGCTCGCTGCCGATCTCTAGGGGGGTCGATGTAATAAATATCCGGGGGCTGTCGTTTCTTAGGTTTCTTGAGATAGCCGACCTCCTCAAAAGGGAAGTTGTCGTTGTTACAGACAACGATGCAGATTATGGCAAAAATGTGAAGAGAAAATACGCAGCTTATGAGGGTAACCGGCGCATTCGCATTTGTGCTACGGACAACGACAATCTTAGTACGTTGGAGCCAAACCTCATAGCCTGCAATCAACTCTCCATGCTGAATCGAATTTTCGGGACCAGTTATGCCGATGCCGAAGATATGCTGAAATATATGATTGCCAGAAAGACTGAATGTGCCCTGAAATTATTTGAGGCGAGCGAACCGATAGTCTTTCCCGAATATATCCTGGATGCTGTCAGATAGAAATAGAGCAATAATAGCCTGCGCCGGCGCAGGGAAGACAACTGGGCTAGTTGAACTCGCCTTGAATCTGGCGGATGCCCGCAGCCTATTGACGACATACACTAATGAAAACGTTGAGCAGATTCGGCAGTGTATTGTCGAACGATCTCGCTATGTTCCTGCGAATATCTCAGTCGGATCGTGGTTCACATTCTTACTGCGCGAAGGTGTACGGCCATACCAAAACTACCTCGTGGCTGACAGACGTGTGAGGTCAATCTTTTATCAGAAGAAAAGGAACTTTTTTCAGAGAAAAAGCGACTACTTTACTTCTGAAGGGGACATCTATGGCGATAAATTATCGGAATTTGTTTTTGAGTGCAACAAAAGCAGCAACGGCCGCGTTATTAAGAGGCTTGAGCGCATGTATGATTACATTCTCATCGATGAACTACAGGACCTTTCGGGATATGACCTTGATGTCGTCAGGGACCTTCTTTTGTCAAGAATTTCCGTTATATTGGTGGGCGATCCGCGGCAAGCAACTTATTCTACCAATAGAGAATCGAAGAATAAGAAATACAAAAAAGAAGACGTAGTTCAGTGGATTGAGACCAGGGCGTCTGCTAATGAGGTCAAAGTCGAATACCGCTCCTGGTCATACAGATGCAATCAGATGATCCTCGATATCGCAGACTCTTTGTTTCCGCACCTTCCGCGTACAACATCGACCAACACTGATCTGACGGGGCATGATGGCGTATTCGCAATTTTGCCATCTGTCGCAAAGGAGTATATACACACATATAATCCGATAGTTCTGCGACACAATGTCAGGACGGACACGCTTTCCTGCAATGCTGCTAACATAGGAGTTACTAAAGGACGTACCTATGACCGCGTTCTTATCTTTCCGACTGAGCCTATGCTGTCTTTTCTAAAGACAGGTCTTCCGGAGAATGCCGGGGACAAATGCCGCTTATATGTAGCCATGACTCGGGCAAAATACAGCGTTGCGTTTGTAGTCAAAGACCCTTCTTCCTTGGTGTGGTTGAATAGTATCCTGTGCGAAAAACGAAATTCCGTTGAGGTCAGCAAATGACGGCGAAGGCGGTTATGAATAGGCAGTTACTTAAAGACATCCGTCTCTTGATAGAAGAAGCGCGGGCAGCTGTTGCATCGACAGTTAACACGGGACTGACGATGCTATATTGGAAAGTAGGGAAGAGGATCAATGAAGAAATACTGAAGGGCAAGCGGGCTGAATATGGCGCTGAGATTGTCCCCGCACTGTCGAGACAATTGGCTCCGGAGTTTGGTCGTGGATTTGATGAGAAAAACTTGCGCCGTATGGTTCAATTTGCGGAAGCCTTTCCCGATGAACAGATTGTCGCCGCACTGCGGCGACAATTGGGCTGGGCTCATTTCAAGTCTTTAATCCCGATTAAAGACCCGCTTAAACGCGACTACTACTCAGAAATGTGTCGCATTGAGCGGTGGAGCACAAGGACGCTTGAGAAGAAGATCGGAGGAATGCTTTACGAGCGCACGGCGTTATCCAGAAAACCTGAAAAGGTTATTCGGCACGAGTTGGATGCCTTGAAGGCGGACGATCTGATGACTCCGGATATGGTTTTCAAAGATCCCTATATCCTTGATTTTCTCGGCTTAAAAGATCGCTATATCGAAAAAGACCTCGAAGATGCCATTCTCCGTGAGCTGGAGCAATTTATCCTTGAGCTTGGTGCAGGTTTTTCGTTTATTGCACGCCAGAAGCGCATACAGGTGGATAGCGACGATTACTATATCGATCTGCTTTTTTTTAATCGAAAACTCAGGCGACTCGTCGCGATAGAGCTGAAGCTCGGCGACTTTAAGCCTGCAGACAAGGGACAAATGGAGCTTTACCTTCGGTGGTTGGACAAATATGAGCGGCAGATAAATGAGGATTCACCTATAGGTCTTATCCTTTGCGCCGGTAAAAAGCATGAAACAATAGAACTCCTGGAGCTTGAAAACAGCGGGATCAGGGTTGCGGAATATTTAACTGAGCTGCCGCCCAAAAGAGTGCTGGAAAAGAAGTTGCACAAGGCTATCGAGCATGCGAGAAAGCAGTTAGAAAATAGGACTGAGCGTCTTGGGCAAGAGGGAAAATGACTATAGATAATGATGAGAAAATCTCAATATCCTTCGATTATGACCGGAGCGTCAATTATGCGATGCAGCAGAACGACGTGCCGGTCATTAAGTCGTTGCAGGTGGTAAACTCATCGCAAACCCAACTGAGGGATTTGCAAGTCCGTATCACTGCCGAGCCTGCCTTTTCGTTGCCATGGGAAGGCATTATCGCCTCGATTAACCCAGGCGAGACCTTCAACTTCGGCATCATCGATCTGCCATTGAGCCATGATTTTCTGGGCAGTCTCACTGAGCGGGTCGCCGGTTCGCTTCATGCCGAGATTTTGCAGGACGGTATCCCGGTGGCGCGTCTCACCCAGTCGATCGATGTTCTGGCCTACGATGAATGGAGCGGGCTTCAGTCAATTCCTGAAATCCTGGCGGCGTTTGTCACGCCCAATCATCCGGCAGTGGAGTCGGCCTTGTCGACTGCAGCCGGTATTCTCGGCAAATGGACAGGAGACTCGTCCATTTCCGCTTACCAGTCACGCAATTCGCGCCGCGTTGCCATGACTGGGGCCGCGATATATTCCGCGCTCCAACAACTGAACATTCGCTATATTAATCCCCCGGCGAGCTTTGAAGAGACTGGACAGAAGATTCGGCTTCCGGATCGGATAATGGAAAGCCGTCTGGCTACCTGTCTCGACCTTTCAGTATTTGCGGCGTCATGCCTTGAGCAGGCCGGACTTAATCCTCTTGTAATTATCACCAACGGCCATGCTTTTGTCGGTGTTTGGCTGGAGGAGGAGACGTTCGCCGACGCCGCCAACGATGATCTGTTGCGCTTGCGGAAGAGAGTGGAACTGGGGCAGATATCTGTCTTCGAAACGACACTCCTGACTTCTACGCAACCAGTCCACTTCGAACAGGCAGTAAACGTCGGGCTGGGTCACCTCCAAAACGAGGCCGCGTTCCGTTGTATGATAGACATCCGGCGCGCTAGAAAGAGTCGAATCAGACCCCTGCCTCTTCGTGTGGATGCCGCCGCTCCAACAGCTGCAACTGAGGAGAAGCAAGAAGATGCCGCAAGCCCACCTACGCTGAATATTCCGACGAATATCCCGGGTCAGAGTGAAGAACCTGCGGAGGAAGCTGAAACGCCGGCAACCCGCCTCGACCGATGGAAGCGAAAACTCCTCGATCTCACCTTGCACAACCGGTTGCTGAACTTCCGTGAGTCCAAAAAGAATCTGCCTGTTCTCTGTCCGGACCTGGGCGCTCTTGAGGACGCCTTGGCCGATGGGACGTCGTTTAAGATTTACCCGCGCTTAGGAGACTTGGGCGAAAAAGACGACCGTGTTGCTGAAGTTCACCGCCATCGTACAGGCCAGGAATCTCTAAACGAGATGCTACGGGAGGAATTCAATGCGCGAAGGCTGCATGCGGATGTATCAGAGGTAGAGGTTAACCGGCGACTTCTGGAGATATACAGAGAAGCCCGCCTGAGCATAGAGGAAAATGGCGCCAATACTCTCTATCTGGCGCTCGGTTTCCTTGCCTGGTATGAGGATAAGTCGGCGGCTCAGAGACGACTTGCTCCAATTATCCTGATACCACTCGAAATTGAGCGGCGGTCGGCACAGGAAGGATTTACCATTAAGCAGGGCGACGACGAACCGATGGTCAATATTACCCTCCTTACCCATCTTGCCGCTGATTTTGGTCTTAGAATAACCGGACTCGATCCAATCCCCATGGACGAGCATGGTATAAACGTGCCGGCTATACTCAGGAAGTTTAGGGAGGCAATCGTAGATATTGACAGGTGGGAAGTTCTGGAGTGTTCGCATGTCGGGCACTTCTCATTTGCAAAATTCCTGATGTGGCGCGATCTCGATTTGCGGGCCGACGAGCTTGAGCGGAACGCTGTTGTGAGACATCTCATTCATACTCCTGCGGAGAAATATCCCGGAGATGATAGTTTCCCCGATCCGGATCGGCTGGATGACACTCATGCGCCGGAGGCGACCTTCTGCCCTCTCAGTGCAGATTCTTCACAACTTGCGGCGATGTATGCAGCGGCCGATGGAAAAAGCTTTGTGCTTCATGGGCCGCCGGGTACGGGTAAGTCGCAGACCATAAGCAATATCATAGCCCACACGCTGGCGGTCGGGAAAACGGTTCTGTTCGTCTCTGAAAAACGAGCCGCTCTTGAGGTGGTCCACAGACGGTTGACTGAGGCAGGTCTGGGGCCTTTCTGTCTGGAACTCCATTCAAACAAGAGTCATAAGAAGGGAGTCTTGTCCCAACTGGAAAGGTCACTGAATGCATATGCTGACCATTCTTCTGACGAATGGCTTCACGAAGCGCACCGACTCGCGGAAATCAGGAAGGATTTAAACGCTTTTGTGACTTCGCTGCACATCCTGCGTGAATCTGGCGAGTCTGTTTTTCATGGAATCTCGCAGCTCATAGGGCATCGGGATATTCCTTCTGTTAGACTGGAATGGCCTTCGGTATCTCAAATTGACAGACAAAAGCTTGCCGATCTGCGCGAAGTGGTGCGTCGCCTTCAAGTTGCTGCGGCAGAGATCGGCCATCCTTCGGCCAATCCGTGGAGTCCGGCTGCATGCGAAATATGGACTCCTGAACTTCGCAATAACGTAGAAGAGCTTCTGAAACAGATAAAGTCAACGGCTGAGGCGCTTTTGAAGTCCGCTTTCTCGGTTTCCGCAGTTGTGGGGCTGCAAAGTGAAGACTTGAGTAGGTCGGATATGGAAAACCTGTCTGCTATCTCCGCTGCACTGATTAACTGCCCTGCATTACCGGCAGAGTTACTTACCAATGGCGCTTGGGATGAAACTAAAACATTTGTACAGGAGACCGTTGTTCACGGGCGCATGCGGGATGATTTGATGAAGAAACTTCATAGTCGATATAACGACGGCATACTCGCCATGGACCTAGCTGCACTTACTTACCAATGGTCTGTCGCTGAGAAAGCTTGGGTGGTGCCACGCTGGATTGGCTTCAGAAAGGTGCGTAAAACTCTCGGCAGTGTTGCAAGTGAGGGGAATGTGCCGCAGAATCCTGAAATAGCGGCCGATCTCTCGCTGGCTCAAGCGGTACGCCAGGAGCAGGCGTTTCTTAGGGAAGGTGCTGAAAGAATAAAACAGCTCCTCGGCAATTATTGGCGCGACGGTAGGGCTAACTGGGACGAAGTGGAAAGTATTATCGATCGAACGGAGATGCTACGACAAGTATCGTCGCAAGTGGCTGGCGTCGATATTGATTTTGCCGTAAAACTCCGGAAACGATGGGCTAAGCTGCTTACTGAGGCAAACGAGCAGCTTTCAAGTACAGGACAGATAGCACAACGGCTTCACGCTTATATGGCTGCATTGGATCAGTTCAAGAAGCTGGAGGGCGCTCTGACGTCACTTCTTCTGCTTGATCCGATAGCTGCCTGGGGACCGGCTGACAGTAGCGGGCTTATTCCGAAACTTATGGAACGCGCTGCTCTATGGTTGCAGAGTCTTAGCGGTCTAAGGGCGTGGTGCCATTGGCGCGCCATGAGAAGAGATGCCGTGTCTCTGAATCTCCAGCCGCTTGTTGAGGCATACGAGAAGGGGAGTCTTCCTGCTAAAAAACTTTTAAGAATGTTCGCCAGAGGGTATTACCAGTGGTGGTGCGACACCATTATCAGCGCAGAGCCAGCCTTGAGCGGCTTTATAAGCGGCGACTTCGAGGATAAAATCAAACAGTTCCGGGAAATGGACGACAGATATATCCAGCTTACACGGACAGAGATACAGGCGCGAGTCGCCGGAAAACTTCCCCAAGGGCAGGGAGGAAATCCCAATTCTGAGATGGGCCTTCTGCGCCGCCAAATACAGCGGCAGCGCGCCCACCTGCCGGTTCGCGCGCTCCTCCAGAAGATTCCGAATCTTCTGCCCCGGATAAAGCCTTGTCTCCTCATGAGTCCGATCTCGGTCGCCCAGTACCTTGACCCGTCCTATCCCCCCTTTGATCTCGTGGTTTTTGATGAGGCATCCCAGATACCGGTATGGGACGCTGTCGGGGCGATTGCGCGGGGTAAAGAGGCAATCATCGTAGGTGACCCGAAACAACTGCCGCCGACTAACTTCTTCTCCCGGCTGGAGGGTGACGAAGGACCAGACATTGACGACAGCCTTGTAGAGGATCTTGAAAGCATTCTCGACGACTGTATCGCTGCACAGCTTCCTGAAAGGCACCTCAATTGGCATTACCGCAGCCGCCACGAAAGCCTAATTGCATTTAGCAACTATCATTACTATGGAAATCGTCTGCTCACTTTTCCCTCTCCTCATCAGGAACTGGGCGTGTCCTTCCGACACGTCAAGGGTAAGTACGACAAAGGTAAATCGAGGACTAACCGGGCTGAGGCGGCGGCGGTCGTTAATGAAGTTCTGCGCCGGCTTGGCGATCCAAGTTTGTCTCATTTCAGCATCGGCGTTGTGACCTTCAGCTTGCCTCAGCAGCTCTTGGTGGATGACTTATTAGAGGAAGCGAGGCGGCGACATCCCGAGATAGAACCTTATTTTGCTGACAGCGCCCATGAGCCGGTTTTCGTAAAAAATCTCGAAAATGTTCAGGGTGATGAAAGAGACGTAATCCTTTTCTCCATCTGTTATGGCCCTGATGGCTCCGGCCGTCCCCCCTCGATGAACTTCGGACCCCTCAATCGTGACGGCGGTGAACGCCGTCTTAATGTTGCCATTACGAGAGCGCGGCGAGAAGTCATCGTATTTTCCACACTGCGGGCCGAAAATATCGATCTCTCCCGCACTCGCGCCCGTGGAGTAGCCGATCTGAAATGCTTCCTCGATTACGCGGAACGAGGCCCCGTCGCAATTGCCGAGCGACAAACAGTCGATCCCGAGGAAGAATGCGAATCGCCCTTTGAGAACCAAGTTTGTGATGCCCTGAGGGAAAAAGGATACATAGTGCATCCGCAGGTAGGCTGCTCCGGGTATCGTATTGATCTTGCGGTGGTTGATCAAGATCGGCCGGGCCGATATATTCTTGGTATAGAGTGCGATGGGGCAAACTATCACCGTTCCAAGACGGCACGAGACCGCGATAAGCTGCGGGAAGCTGTCCTAAATGGTCTCGGATGGAAATTGCAGCGGGTATGGTCAACCGACTGGTGGGAAAGGCCGGTGGAGACACTAGCCCGGATAGTAGCCGCAATCGAAGCAGCCCGTCAGACGCCAAGAAATCAAGAGGCATTCGCACAACCGCCGAGTATTGCGGCAGCCCCTTTGCCTGCATCAAACTTTCTTGATGCGACGCGCCAGAGAGTGACAATGGAAGAATCCTCACGATCAATTGCGCCGATTTACGAACCCTTGTCGGTTAATCATGTTAAGGGGACTCCAGATGAATTCTACAGCCCTAGATCAGAGGAGGCTGTGGCGGGTGTTATCCGCACCATAGTTAACAAAGAAGGGCCGGTTAGTATAGAATTGGTTGCACGCCGGACCGCTGAGCATTGGGGTATCACGAGAGTCACTACGCGGGTCATCAAGCACCTTAGTAGCGTAATAGAAAGGGCGGATGTGAAAGTAGCACGTGACGAGGCTGGTACATTCCTATGGCCTGCCTCACAAGAGCCAAAGACTTTCTCCGTATTCCGTATCCCCGGAACGAGTGAATACTCTCGACGGAATGCAAATGAACTCCCCCCGCAAGAAATTGCCAACGCCGCTGCGCATGTACTGGAACAGAACATCAGCCTGCCGATGAATGACCTCATCCGAGAAACAGCACGCTTGTTCGGATTTCAAAGGACCGGTCAGAATGTCGACAAATACTTTCGCATAGGGATAAAGATGGTACTCAAGGAAGGAAGAGCAAGGGAAGAAAACGGCATGATTGTTCATAACAAGTGAGGCTTAATCAAGACCGGATGTGGTATTGACTTCACTGCAGTGCCTCCGTTAGGTCCGTAAGATTCCGCTAGTTCCCCACAGGGCTATAAGGCTTTCCGTGGATATCAGTTAATCTGAGAAGTCAGCAACTGATTGCCGGCCAAGAAAGAACGCTGGGACATCCTATTAGCGCATAGCGGGTTACCTTCTCTGACAAAAGAGGATTTGCCGGAATGGTCTCTCGAAGTAGCCGGCATATATGGAAGGCAGGGTTTTTCTTAGCGAACTTTGCAGCTTTAAGCGGAAATGTTTGTGGCCCCGGCCTTGCCGGATCAGACGTTCTCGGTCATCTCCCAGACGCCGCAGGGGCATATGCCGGCACAGAAACCGCAGCCTATGCACTTTTCGTCGTCTACAACGTACTCGTAGGAGCCGTCCTTATTCTCGACCCTGCTTATCGCGCCCCAGTAACACGTGGCCTCGCACATGTGGCAGTCCCGGCAGGTCG
>JBJKPE010000102.1:0-30398 GCA_046706685.1 Thermodesulfovibrionales bacterium
CCATGACCAATGAGACAGACACTGTTTCGGGAGGCTCTTCTGGTTATGGAGTTAACAACAGCACCTCCTCCTCCCCTCCCATGACCAGTGTGACAGTCACTGTTTCGGGAAGCTCTTCTGGTTATGGAGTTTACAACAGCAACATCTCCTCCCCTGTCATGTCCAATGTGACCGCCACCGCTACCCAAAACACTAACGGCTGTGGAGTTTATAGCCAAAACTCCTCTCCAACAATGACTAATGTAACCGCCACTGCCTCGGGGGGCGGAGGTACGAATATTGGAGTTTACAACTCCTCCTCGTCCGCAACAATGACCAATGTAATCGCTACTGCTTGGCTGGGTACCAACAGCTACGGAGTTTACAACAACAGTTCCTCCCCAACTATGGCTAATGTGACCGCTACCGCCTCGCAGGGCTCTTACAGCTATGGAGTTTACAACTTCTCCTCATCTCCCACAATGACCAATGTGACCGCCACTGCCTCAACTGGCGGTAGCGGTGCGAGCTATGGGGTTTACAACTATTACGGTACGATAAGAATCAACCACTCGGTGATCCAAGGAGCTAATGCCACAGTCTATAACGATAGCGCAACGACTTATGTGGGCAATAGCCAGCTGGATGGGGGAGGGGCGGTTAACAACTCAGGCACGCTAATCTGTGCGGGGGTTTATGATGAAAACTATACCTTTTACGCAAACATCTGTCCTTAATGTGCATTGCAAATGAAAAGGAGGGGAAGAGTAGGTGTTCTGCATAAAGGACGCTTCTCCCCTCTTTTTATGCGCACCCGAACAACTGATGGGACAACCTGTCGTCTGGGGTCAAATAATCAACGAGACAAAACAGGGGCGGAGAGATAATAGCTTCTGCGCCCTTTTTCTTCACAGTTATTACTGAAAATCTTCAATATTTTCGACTCGGCATACCTATCGACTTGTCGGAGCCCAGAGCGTAAGATCGCCTTATTCACATATGAGGGGCCGTGCATATTTCAGGACAAAACTATCTTTCCTGAGGAATAAGGCTCTTGACCGTTGAATACCGAAAATAACCCACACCGCCGGCCATCTCGTTGGAAGAACGGCAACATTCATGGCAGGAATTTTCGCTTCGATGGAAAGGCGCGTGGTACGGGACAAACTCCGTGAAAAGTGCAGCTATCGATAACTGTCAATTAGCGGGGGTTATCCTCAGTTAATCATACATCTCCTTCTTCCTTCTCAATCCCTAGCCTTTGCCACACCCAGCCAAGATCATAATAAGGTCTTCCCTCTACTTTGTTCCGTTCTTCCCCGTTCTCATACAGTTTCAGCAACTCTATGACCTTCTGTTTTCCTTCCTCAGTCTTGATGGCTGCCAGGGGTGTTCTACCATCAAGCATTGGGATTTTATCGTTAAACCAATTCTCATAATGTCTCTGCATGTGCTGGGTGTAGAGCTGTTGCTGTATCTCAATAGGGATTTCATTCTCAGGGGTTCTGGGTGGTTTTCCCTCATACTGCTTCATAGCCTCAATCGGATCTTGGAAGGAATCAGCCCTGTGGAAGACAGCACCACCCACAGCACCAACAATGAGTTTCTTGCCCCGCTCAAGGCGTTTCCGTGAGTTGCACTCAAGCACCAGTCTCTTGTTGTCTTGTACCTTGACCGTCCCCAAAATAGTGCGGGTGCAATCTGGTTTTCTCTTGTCGTACCATGTGTATCCTTCTTCACTTTGTTCAAATCCCTTTATTTTGGGCAACCCGTTACCAACGCCTTCATGATCGCGGATATCAAACACCGCCTTGGACAACACAACGGGTTCACCTGTTGTTGTATACAGGTTCGGTGGTGGAGGCGGGTTTTGAATAGGAAAATACCAATGAAAGTTAAAAATATCGCCTGATTCCTTCAGGAACATATCCATGGTGCCATCAGGGAATTCATCAAGATAGTCCTGATACTCTTCTTTTACATCGTCTATTATCTTTTGCCTGGCTATGATGCTGTAAGGAAACACAGACCCGCTCATTATATATTGACCGTCTATCAACAGCAGCCTTGTGGCAAAGATATCCCACTTCCGCAATCCCCTTGTTCCCAGTTTTTCCTTGACGTCATATTCTCCACCCATCAACATGTCTTTCAATAGCATTCCCTTCTCAGGGAACACCTCCTGGACTTCATAAAGGCTGATGACCGAATTCTTCATCTTGGTCAAGACAGTATGTTCATCGTGGGTCAGTTTCTTGTTCTGCTCCATGTACAGGTCAATCAGGGTCTTGTTGGTATCGGGGTCAACGATGAAATCAAAGCAAATCCACTCGAAGAAGTTCTGATATGCGATATCAAGGAGATGGCCATCAAGATACTGCTGCGGGACAAAATCATCCCAAAACATTGCATGCGCCGCCTCAACAGTATCCCGGTAACGCTTGTTATAAAGCTCCATCAGGTTATCCACCATACGTCTCCTGATGGAATCTTCCCGCCCGGCCTGAACAAACGTATCTGCAAGACAGCATTTCTTGTATTTCTTACCGCTGCCACAGGGACAGGGGTCATTTCTTCCTGCTTTAGCCATTCTTCATGCTCCTGTTTGCTGAACCGGGCTCATCACCGTCATCAGTCTTTCCCGCAACAAAGTATACCTTTTTTGTGGTTTGTTGTTCCTTATCGCTATCGCCAGGGCTTTTTTTGTCCCGACCAGCACGACCAGTTTCTTTCCTCTTGTGATCCCGGTGTAAATCAGATTCCGCTGAAGCAGCATGTAATGCTGTGTCAGGACCGGCATGACCACAACCGGATATTCGCTGCCCTGTGACTTATGGACGGAAACAGCGTAGGCGTGTACGATCTCGTCAAGCTCGGTGTATTCATAGGGTACGGCTCTGCCGTCATAGTTGACCACGACTTCCTGCTGTTCCCTGTCTATCCTGACAATCTTGCCGATATCTCCGTTGAACACCTCTTTGTCATAGTTATTCCTGATCTGCATGACCTTATCCCCGACCTTCAGGATCTTCCCGCCCCTGACAAATTCATCCTGTGAGGAATTCAGGTGCTTCTGAAGCTCGCTATTCAGATTTCCCGCCCCGACAATCCCCCTGTGCATCGGAGTCAGGACCTGGATGTCGTCAACAGCTTTAAATCCAAACTTCTTGGGAATCTTCTCCTTCGATAGCTCGATGATCTTCTCCAGGGCTTTTTCCGGCTCTTCTATCTGGAAAAAGTAAAAGTCCTCCGGGTGGTCACCCCGATGGGTTGTGATAGGCATCTCGCCATTGTTGACCCTGTGGGCATTCACTGTAATCATGCTTTCCTTAGCCTGTCTGAAGATCTCGTTCAGCCTCACCGTCGGTATCGCCCCTGAGTCTATGATGTCCTTCAGCACGTTTCCCGCACCCACCGAAGGCAATTGGTCAACATCACCCACCAGAATCAATGTAGCCTGTTTAGGAACTGCCTTGAGAAATTGGTACATCAACACCGTATCGACCATCGAAGTCTCGTCTATAACAATCAAGTCGGCTTCCAATGGAGTTTCTTCGTTCTTCTTGAACCCGCCCTCCTTCGGGCTGAACTCCAGAAGCCTGTGGATGGTCTTTGCTTCCTGTCCTGTTGCCTCTGACATCTTCTTAGCAGCCCTCCCGGTAGGTGCAGCCAACAAAACCCTTTGCCCCAGCTTCCTGTATATCTTAATGATACTGTTGATGATCGTGGTCTTTCCGGTGCCGGGCCCGCCTGTCACCACCATCACTTTTTCTTCAATAGCTTCTCTGACAGCCAACCTTTGATTCTCCGCAAGTTCGATCTTAAGCTCCTGCTGGACCCAGCTCAGGGCTTTATCCCGATCAAAGTGTCTGAGGTTCTTAGGAAGCAATGTCAGGGCTTTCAGCCTTGAGGCTATCCCGACCTCACAGGTATAGAATTTGGAAAGATAAACTGCCTTGTTGTTTTCCTTGTATTCCTCCGTGGTGAGGTCTTCAATCACGATCCTCTTTTCCTCTGCGATCTTGCCGAATGCCTTGACGATAATCTCACGTTCAACCCCCAGGATCTTCTTGCACTCCTCTATCAAGGGTTCATAGGGGTAGAAGACATGACCATCATCAGACAGCTGATGCAGGACATAAAGGATTCCAGCCTCCGCCCTGATCTGCGATTCCTTGGCAATCCCGATATTCTCGGCTATCTTGTCGGCCGTGATGAACCCGATCCCGAAGATATCCGTTGCAAGCCTGTAAGGGTTCTCTTGAACCACCCTTATAGATTCCTTTCCATACTGCTTGTAAATCTTGGCTCCATAGGTGGGGCTGACTCCGTTGCCCTGAAGCCAGACCATGACCTCTCGGATTTCCTTCTGGTCATCCCATGCCTTCTTGATCATCTCGATTCTCTTCTCCCCGATACCGTCAACCTCAGACAGCCTTTTGGTATCGGTCTCGATGACCTGGAGGGTTTCAAGTCCGAATTTAGTGACAAGCCTCCTTGCCATGACTGGCCCGATCCCTTTGATCAGTCCTGACCCAAGATACTTCTCTATTCCCTTGACCGTGGCGGGAACAACAGACTCGTAGGATGTAATCTTGAACTGTTCACCGAATTTAGGATGGTTATGCCATTCACCCCTGAGTTTCAGGACTTCCCCGGGCGAGACAGACAGGAGATTGCCCACGACTGTAACAAGATCGTGTCTGCCCCCGACCTTCATTTTGGCAATCGTATAGGCATTCTCCTCGTTGTGGTAGGTGATTCTCTCTATTTGTCCTTTGATTTCCACAGTCACAGCAATCCCTTATGCCCAGCTGTACTGCCTTGTTGGTTTCTTGAAAAAAATCACCAACAATAGCCCGGCGATGAATCCTCCGACATGACCCCACCACGCTACGCCCCCGCCAGACGAGGGCAATACCTGTGCAACCGTACCTGAAAATAGCTGAAACAAAAACCACCATCCTAAGAAAAAGACCGCTGGAAGCTCGATGAACCACGGAATGATGAATATCGGGATGAATGTCAGGATTCTTGCCCGTGGGTGTAACACATAATATGCACCCATGACTCCAGCTATTGCCCCCGAAGCCCCAATGACCGGCACGGAAGATCGTGGACTGAAGTGGATATAGAAAACGCTTGCAAGCACCCCCACAACCAGATAAAACAAAAGGAATCGACCGTGTCCCATCCGGTCCTCCACCTTACTGCCGAATATCTTGAGGAACCACATATTGCCGAGAATATGCAGCCACCCCCCATGGATGAACAGCGCTGTCAGGAAAGGGAGGTAATCTGTCAGGAGAAGGTGCCCGTGGTGTCTCGTATATTCACGGGGTACGATGCCAAAATAAAATGTGAACCGCTCAAGCAGTTCCTTTGGCAGGGTGGCTTCAAAGTAAAAAACAATCCCGCAAAGGATTATAATGCACCATGTTGCAAAGGGGAAGGTTCTATTAGGGACAGTATCTCGGATGGGTATCATTTCTGAATCGGCAGGTCTATTTGATCCCCATGACCTTAACCACGACCTTCCTGTCTCTCGGTCTGTTATCGAAGTCGATAAACACCACCTGCTGCCAGGTGCCGACCTGCATCTTCCCCTTGATCACAGGTATTGTCAGACTGGGTTTCATCAGGGCTGCTCTGACGTGGGAAAATCCGTTACCGTCACCCCATGCCTTATCGTGATGATAGGGAATACCGGCTGGTGCTATCTTCTCCAAGACTTCCTGAAGATCACGGATCACCCCGGGCTCAAACTCGATGGTGGTGATTGTGCCCGTTGATCCCTGGCAGAAGACCGTAACAAGACCATTTGTTACTCCCGAGTTTTCGAGAATCTTGCCGACCGCCTCAGAAATGTCCTGGGTATCGCCAAACCCTTTTGTACTAAGGGTAATTGTATCTGAGTGAACGATATCGGTCACGTCTACCCTATCGCCTCCAGTTCAGGTCGGGTTTCATCGAACATCCCGGAACACAATATAAGGTCGATAATCTTTAGACTGGGATTTGGTTCTCCCTCGGCATTAAGCCATTCGACCAGCCGGAGGATGGCATCACAGAAATATGCATAATCATAATTGGCCAAATCATCATGTGCTGTATCGTCTATGTCACTTCCTGCAAGTTGCCAGGCGGTCTTATAGGCTCTGCTATCGAAAATAGGGATTATGTTGGAAAAATGGAAATATAAATACTTTGAACAAAAGGAATTCGCCTGAATCTTTAGAGTCTGCTTAACAAGCTCCGTAAATTTGCCATGCACGTCTACGATCTCCGGAGACGTGCTTCCATTGAAAACCGTGATCTTTTTTAAAGGCGTAATAATTTCGTCGAAATTATTACTGACCAGATGCTCAGCGAGTTTCCATTCAGCCCCTTTCCGGCTGGTTTGAATGTTGGCACGATATGCACTATTTATTAAGGCGACTTTGGAGCCGACCTGGTCAACATCTACATGATCAGGATATTTCCGGCACAGATACAATATTGCCTCGTCAAGATATCTGAAATAGTAATCCCCGCTGCACCGCTTGTAGGTATCTATGAACCTGGCTATTTTCTTACTCATCCTCCTTAATTCTCCACCAGCTCCACTTTCTGAATCTCTACCTCCGGCGACTCCTGTTTAAAGACCTCGAAGACCCTCTCGTACTGATCCTCGGTCAGCTTGCCGAAGTGCCGAGTCTCGATGACACCGGAGGACTCGCCAACAACCTCCCCGACAACTTCGCCGTCTTTGAACCGTTTGATGGTAATGGTGATTTTTTCCTTCAATAGCCTATCCTCTATATATCCGCTTCCTGACGCTGTCCACGACACGGTGGACATCACCGAGACATCACTTTCCAAGGGGATGGGTCTGATGGCATCGGCAGGCTCCCTTTTGCTTCTCAGCCTTTATCCTCTTAAGGATGGTTGACTCGCCATTATTGTCAATTACGTCAGCTTCGATATCAGCCTCCGCGTACCCGAAGCAGTAGCAAATCCGGTTATTCATATTCTTAATGAGCAATCTTGCCCTCCCTCGACTGGTTCAAAATTCTTCGATATCTGCCCGTCTTATCTTCATCACAAGCCTGGTTCAACTTCGCCATGATCTCATTGTATTCCTGATCCTCCGAAAGCCTTTCTTCCTCTGCAAGCTGCTGTGCAAAATAATCACAGCAAACAGGACACAGTCCCTCATCATCTTCTGCATCCAGCCCCTCACACCCTCCGGAACACTTTCCGATCCTTCCGCGCAAGTTGTCTACATGTATCAGTATTTCCTCAAGCCTCCATACCAGGTTAAGGAATTCTTCCTGGTTCATCGGCTCAGGATTCCCTCAAGTATTTCATCGAGAGTCTTCAATAGCTCAAACCCATTACCGCTGTAGGCCCGGTTCCAGGGAAATAATAATCCCGTAGCCAGTGCGCCATGTTCAACTGCTTTTTCCAGGACTTGCGGGGCATCGTCCACCACAACGCTTGTCCCGGCGTTGATCAGCTGGGTCTTATGGAAGGAAAGGTGGATATCATCATAGACAAGCCCGTGCTTCTTCAACCACCTCTCGGTCTGAGTCATGAACTCAGGGGAACGGTGATTCGCTATGGTGATGTGGTAGCCGTTTTCCTTCAGGCTCTCAAGGAAACCCCTTGCTTCAGGATAAGGCTTGAACGCCTCGCTGTCCTGTTTCATATGCACGGCATTCACAGCACTGTAAAAGTCCTCCTTTGTACAATACCCCTCCCAGATATCCCAGGTATCCCAGGTATCGGGAGTGGGGAAGTCCTTGTTGATACTTCTCAGTTCCTCGTAGAAGGCATCACAAAACTGCCAAAGGGTATTGTCTATGTCTATGATTGCGGTTCTGTCCATTTCTCTATCGTCTCCGCTGCATCCTTCGAAACTCCCAAGGAGGGGTAGGATTCTGCTCCTTCCACAGCCCCAATCTCTTTGCCCGCGCCTCATTGTCGGCTTCTATATACTCAGAGGCATAGGGTCTTCTGAGATAGTGCTTGTAAGCCCATGCAGCCCCTCTCCTCACCATTTCCAAGTTTATATCCGTGCCGTTCTTCCTGATTATGCAGACCTCCCGCCCGTAGGTCTTGGCTCCGGTCGTTGTGACCTCGACAGTCCGGCCGAGTATCAGCGTTTTCAATTCCCTCGTTGCCTCCTCCCCATAGGGCTGTCCCGCCTTCCCGAAGCGGGGATGTGGAGTCTCAGGGGCATCTATGCCGTAAAGCCGGCAGGTGAAAAACTCTCCTCCTTCCACCGGACTGACGACAACCGTGTCGCCATCCTTCACCTGAACGATCTTCCCCTGCATGGTGACCCTCATGGCAAGGGCACTTGTGGTCAGTGTGAATAGGAAAACAACGACCAGGGCGATTCTGTTCAGTCTCATCTATCTCCTCCTCAACGATTATAACAGGGGATCAGGGAATCCTTTCAATAGCTGAGATAATAGCTGAGATAATTCTTGACAACCATCTCTTGCAGGCGTACAAATGAATTAAGGAGTGACCCGGATAGTGGTGGTTTTGCTCTTCTCAGATTCGGCATAGATTTTGGGTTGGAGGACTAACTTAAGACCTTGAAAAAGTTTTTAAGAAGTCTCATTCAAAATCGCTGATAATGAGAGAGCAAACACCACTTTTTTATTGCCTTATAGTATCGGCTTCCAGGGAGGTGCTGTCATGGCACAGAAAGTAATGATCTATGGCAAGGTCGGCTGTCCATTTACCGACAAGGCAAAATCAGCTTACAAGACGGCCGAGTATTTTGACGTGAAACAAGACCCTGTGAAACTTGAGGAAATGCTGAAGTATTCCAGGGGAGTCAGGAAGGTGCCTGTCATTGTCGGCGGTGGAAAAGTTTCCATAGGCTATGGAGGCTCTTGAGGGGTCTGATCCCGACAGTTTATCGGGAATAATTTACTTAATTTGACAGGCTGAACCACTGACAATGTCGTGGTGGGGTGTGGGGGCGAAGGTCCCACACAGAAAGCGAGGTTCCCGCCCCCTCCTCTGTACAAATAGCGGGACGTCTGAAGGCGGAGCAGCTGAAGGCACGACTCAATTCTCTTATCCTCGGAAACGTTGCTGAGAACGTCAACTCCTGTCTCGACTGTGAGTATTTTTTTGTGTGCGGACATAAGGACCTCCTTTGGGATCTCCCGGCCTTCCTCGATGAGGCTGCAACCGGGTAGATGAATGGTTTTGTGCCGTGCTTCTTTGCGCAGATACTGCGTTCTGCCGACGATAGACCGCTTCTCAGGGCGCGCCGGAGCCTCCCCGGCGAATTGTGGGCGGTTTATGAGACATGCCATAGTCTGCTTTGGGTTTCGCATCTTGCGGGCCGCCTCAAAGAGGGTCTGTCCGAAAAAGGATGAGATTGCGGCCTGTGAAAAGAACCGGCGGCGAAATGGTTGCGGGATTTACGAAACGGAGCAGACAGCTATCATGCGACCGTCATGCGGCCAGTGTAGGGCCTGAAACTAAAGTGGCGAGGCGGTTCAGGCCCTCATTGAGGACGGTTACGAGATCCTGGCCGGAAGCGACCGGCAGGTAGTACATCGGTAGAACGCCTTTTCCGTCGATGCTCCTGAAGAAGACGACCATACTGTTTCCGGTCTTCAAGTCGGACCAAAGCTGAGCCGAGCGGCCCCTCTTGCCGTAGAGGTCCTCGGTGGAGATATCCCAGTCCTTCACTATGTCGCTCAGCTCCATGATGAGCTCCACCTGCGGGGAGTACTCATTGGAGTGCTTTCCGGCTTTGTTCATATCTTGCAAGGCGGCGAGCCCACTGAGGGACTCGAAAAACCTCGCCAGGGCGTCTTTGACATGGGTCATGAATCTCTCCTTTCAAAGTGACGGGTAATGCTCTCGTCGGGAACCTTCATACTGAATATTACCGGTCGTGATACTGCGGCTTTTCGGATCTTACAGCCGCTTTGTCAGCCGTTAACGCTGTGAGGCTTGCAAGCGGCGCAAGCCGGCGAAGAACAGGCGAGGCCCGTCGCCTGGCATTCATGTTCACGCAAGGGATGGAAGCCGAGGCCGGAGCAGGCGGGATTGCCCTCGTCGTGCGAAGGACTCCAGTTGGAATCGCGACATCCCCGGATAGGATGACAGTGCCCACAGTGTTTGCACGAAAATGGATTGATATGCCCGTGTTCGCAAAGGCTCTGCCCGTCCACGATGATTAAATTGCCGCGAAAAGAATTGCACATGCAGCCTTCTGTCGGACACTTCATAATTTTGGAACCTCCCTGGAATTGGAAACGGGGGCAGGGGCTGCGCCGAAGGCGCAGCGATCCCGGCCTCCCTGAAACCTCTTGTGGGAACAGGGTTACGGCGATAACTATCGCGGCTGGATATCCAGGAAACCGGGTCCGTTCCCCTCCTCGTCCCTGGATATCCAAACGGTTGTTTCATCGTCGAACACCAGCCCGAAGAACACCTCATGCTCCCGGGTCGAGGTCGCCACCCTCTTCACGGTTTTCCCCACTAACTGTCCATAGTACTTGCCGTACGTCTCTTTGATTGCCTCGCGAAAGTCTTTCTCCGCCATAACTGCCTCCTCACTCGGTAGTGGCTGTCCTTAAGAAAAGTGTGGCGAATGTCCGGCCGGGGGCGGCTAAAGGAATGAGGCTCCTTTTTCCTCCCTGACATAAGCCGGGACATCCTGCCTGATCTGCGCCTCAACCCTTCCCGTAAGCTCGACTTCGACATCGTAGTTGGTGACATAGTCGCGTACGTTAAACTGCGGCCGGGACGCGAAAGAGTGCTATCTGAAGGATCGCCGCATAGACGGCCGGGCGAACTGCCGGAGCCCTCGTCGCGGTCATCGTGCTGAGTCGTTCGATGAGCGCCCTTCTTTCCTTCTGAGTAAGGTCCAGATAAAAGGGGCTCTCCAGTAAAGCGCTTACTATCTCCCTTTTTGACATGACACATCTCCTTGGAGAGAAGGTCATGGTGCGGCCGCGCCGTCAGACAGCGACCAGCCGTACGCCTTCTCTCTGATCGGGTTTGTCGACATAGGCTCGCATGATGCCGCTGCCAGGAAGATCGATCAGCCAGGAATGTCCTCTGGATCGTCTCATGGCGTTGGGCCGCCTGCCGGTGTGATAGATAGAGTAGGCGGCGAGCCAATAGGCGTCTGCGAGGTCGCTGCTGAAGATATAAGGACACTTCTGGGCCATCTCCTTTCCATCGGCCCTCCTCAGGTCCTTCTCCGCGGCGTCGATGGCTTCGTTGAATACGCTGTCGTGCTTCAGTTGTTTCATGTGCTCTCCTTTCCGCATTGGTTGCGACTGTCCTTTCCTTTGAAGAAGCAAAGAGGCATTAAAGAGACAAGATCTCGGGGACGAAGGAGGGGGAGACCCGCGGCAGGATCTTGCCGAAAAACTCTTCTCTTGAAATCGAGAATACTCTTCCGTTAATTCTTATCTTGACCATGAGACACCTCCTTAAAGGTTTATTTTTCAGAACCAAAGCTGAAGACGGACGCGGTAGCTCTCCAGAAGCAGCGCCCTTGATTCCGGCATCGCCGTCCGCATGAGACGGACCAGGAAGCTGCGTCTTAATTGTGCGAGACTGCCGTTGCTGAGCCGGTCGAGGCTGTATGACTTTGCAGTATTGGCGTTAAACATGGCGAAACCTCCTGAAACTGAAATGGGGAAACGACTGCGTCACTTTTTTGAACTGGAGTTTAGAACCAGCGGTATGAAGCAACCTCAAGCAGTAAGTCGTCATGCCTGCCGGAGGTTAAGGGCGAGAAAAGGAATATCAGACGGCCCGCAGAAGGCGGCGGGTAAGAGCCTTCATTGCGGAGTCATTCCTGTCGGCTGTGGGCAGGGTTGAAACGGCCTCGAGCACCCTGAAGGGATCCTGCCTCATGAGTTCCATAATTCTTTCCCTCTTGGTTCTTATCAATCCTCTGTTTTGTGCTATAAGCCTTCCTGCTTGAAACATAAGAATCTCTCCTTCCTGAAACAAAAGACAGCCCCGCCGGCTTTTTTCGCTTGAAAAGTTACTTGGCCGCCAGGGGCTTCTGAGAAACGATGTGACGAAGATGCTTTTGCGATGTGAGAGACGGCTTAAACGGTGAATGCGTACTCCAGTCCGGCGCCTGCCGGCTGAAAGCCGTACTTGGCGTAAAATCCCCTTGAGTCGTTGCACGGATCCGTAGACACCTTGCAGCCTGCCGGGCAGTCTTTTAGTATCCTGCCCAGGAGCGCGGCGCCATAACCCTTGCCGATATGATCCGGGTGTGCGGCCAGCCATGCGATATAGCGGCTGCCGTCGGGGCGGATGATCACCTCGGCTGCAGCGAGGGGATAAGGACAGGACTCCTCGCGGTGATAAAGGAACTGTGCTTCCTCGCCGTTTCGGACGTCCTTTTCGATCTCATCGAATATAAGACGTGCGATGTGAGACTGCGACATAAGGATCACCTCCTTCCTTTGGATGTTTTTTAAGCTGAAGCTGAGGCGCGGTCAAAAAGATCGCCTCCGCATCTTTTCGTGACGGGCAAGACTGGCCTCCACAGGAGAGCCTGTGTGCGTGATGAATGAAAGGTGGCATGCCGGCTATAAAAGGCGGCGGCCTGGCTGTCTGCGTGGTGAGAGATTGCGAACACAATTACTGCGCCGAGCGCTATCCATAGAACCAGGGCTGATAACCAGAAAATGCGATTCATGGGAAGTCTCTTTCCAAGTAGAAAAGGGCAAGAGTTGTCCTGACCCTCGGCGGTTAACTGAATATGTAGAAAGGCCTTTTGTTGCTGCAGAGGCAAGAAAGCGCCTCTTCTTCGGTCTGGCCGTCCGACCCTCCAAAGAGTGCCTGCTCCTGGAGTATGCGGAGGAAGACAGTGATCCGGGTGTGGCTCTTGAGGAAGGGAAATGCTTCTGTTATATCCTTTGGCTGCAGAAACATCTCGTAAAAAGGTAGGCGATACCCGTCGATGGGTGGCATACTGCGAGGATGACTTTACGGCTGAAGCGTGTGTTTGCGGGAAATATAAGACGGATCCTTTCGGTTTGTTCTTATTTGCCTCAAAGAGGCAAAAGTCGTTTTGATTTACGCCTCCTCTGCAAATGAGGCGATAATATAAGCAGGCGAAAAAAGTCTTTGGGGACTTGCTGATTCAAAAGCCAGCACGTTAAATGGCTCTGAGTTAAAGCCACGGTCTGGTGGGTGCAGAGCTATCAAAAGAGCGTCAGGCGTCCGGCGCCGCTAGTCCGAGTACGCTCTTGGGCGATCCGGCGTAAATTGTCTTGCCGGGGCTCAACGAGCCGAAGATATGACGGCTCCCTCTACGACATCGCTCCCGCCGGTGACGCGACAGGGGAAGCGTTTATCCGCTCTCCACATGGTCTTTCGTCTCTGACTGATAATTGTTAAGAAATAGCTGGAGGGTAAAGACTACTTCCAAAGCCTGGTGTCGAAGCTGAAAGGCACAGGAGTGCCGATTCGAAGTCGGAAGAAATCGGGGTGGGATGGATTAAGAATGAGGTTGAATTCCTGTGGAACTATCGCAGAGGGGACCTGGAGGACGGCAGACTTCTTGCTTTTAAACCATTTATCGCCGATCAACTGGGTTTTGCTCGGTCTGGTCGTCAGTTTAACGGGCTCACGCCAGTCTTTAGGGAGATCCTCGACGTGAACTTGGTTAACTGTGGTATCGGGTATCTCTACGGGAAAAGAATCAAACCTACGAACAAAATCGTCTTGGGTTTTAATCTGAGCGAGTAATTCGAGCACGGCAAGGGAGAGGTGCGCGCTTACGTATACTACAGGGATACCAACAGAATTCCATCGTGCGCCAAAAATACTCGCACCCTCCCCCGAAAAGGCCTCGTGAGCGAATCGCTTATCGATTAATCTCCAGCCGATCATAGCGGGACTCCATACTTGATCCGGCCGAGGAGATTCTTTACCTCTTCAGTTCCGGCATCTGTTCTTATCAGGTCAATGGGAGTCTCATTTCCCAGAGCAATATTGGGAGTATTCAGCCATGCCTTGGCGTAGTTCTCTTCGCCAAGCACCTCGACCGCAAACGCGAAGACCCGCGCCAGACGGAAGAGCCTATCGCTTGCCTCGGGCGGCAAGTTTCCGCCGGCCTTCTTTTTTCGAGTGAAGGTCCTCGCGCTGAGGCCTATGATGTCGGCAAAGTCCTTATCTGTTAAGGACAACTTCTCTTTCAATTGACTGCCTGCCGCCATAGGTATCCCCTTTCTGATGATTTTATCGAAATCAATCTTTTTGTCGGATTTTACCCCCAGCTCTTTGTTTCCACCGAAAGCCATTGCTGTGCTATACACGGTCTGCCTCCTTTGAGTGTCATTTGACTATATTATATTAGCCAGATGACGTTAAATCAAGAAAGTCCGCAAAAAGCTCCAGCAGCCGCCGTGAGAGCCGGTTATCTCGACGTGTCTTCTGAGGGGAACTTCATCCGCATAGATCTTCTTTCTGCCGGCTATGAATTTGCTCGTAACCGTCACGTTGTCGACCCGGCACAGGCACACCTCGCCACGTATCAGGAACGGAGCGGGCGCTTTCAGATTGAACAGACGCATCGAATATTTCTCCCCTTTCTCAAGAAGAGTACCGCGGTCGACGATCCGAGTGGCAAAGCCACCGTACCCGTCGGCGTTTCAAAGACGTTTCAAAGATATGAAGAGAAATACTTTCTTCTGAAACGGCACTTGTATCGCCACAATAATTTTGAGACATAATGGCCCCCTTTTTTCTTAAACGGTAATGCTTACCCGGATTGACATCTCCGCTGCATAAGCGACGGGCAATGCATCCTGCCATCTGACCGGTCAAGCTGGAAGCCCGTGAACTTCATGTCCTCGCAAGCAGGGCAGCTACACCATGCTCCCTACCGCCAGCGTCTGCTGTCCGAGTCCTCCGCTCGTTATGCAGACAGACGTAGAAACGCTTGCCCGCGGCAAGACGCGGTTAGGGGCGACCGCCTCTGCTGTCCGCTTGGCCATCAGCGTGTTGCGTACGTTCGCCTTACCGCAGAGGGCACCCCAGATACTGAACAGGCGAAGCTTCGTGGCTGCCTCGAGTTCCCTGTAGAAGGCGATTTCCAGGTGCTTGAGTGGCAACCCGAACTTCCCCTTGCGGTTGACGCCGCGGAGCCAGGCGCCCACAGGCGACATGGCCCTCCCCAGCGCATGCACCGTGAGCTCCCCATCCTCCCCTCTGTACAAATAGCGGGACGTCTGGAGACGGAGCATCTGAAGGCATGCGTCAAACCTTTTCTCCCTGGAAATGTTGCTGAGAACCTGAATACCTGCTTCAACTGAAATCATTTTTTTCTTTGCGGCCATAAGGCACCTCCTTCTGTGATCTCCCGGGCGTCCTCAAGGAGGCTCGCGGCGGGTAGACATTTTTGATGACAGTGACCGCTTGTCAGGCGCGCCGGAGCCTCCCCGGCGAATTACGTGCAGTTTATGAGACATGCCATGGTCTGTTGTTATGACTATTTGAGTGGGCAGTGGTGTGATGCTGGTGAAACAACAACTGGCGAGACGTCAGTTAATTGGGCCGTATGGTATCAGTTCTCCGGGCAGGCCTCCTGTCCTAACCCGCTCGGAGTCATTAACCAGATCCTTGGTCAGGCTGTGGACTACAGCTTTCGCGGGTGGCGGGTATTCAGTCCGGTGGCCGGTTGCAATAAGCACAAATCTCCTCCTTTCGAGAAAAGAACGGTTATGTGACATAAGGCGGAAGTGCCGACTGTGAAAGGTGGTGTGCTCCGCCTTCAGAGAGCGCCCGACAGATCCAAGTGAGTTGTGAGAGCGTCCGTCTCCGGAAAAGCTGTCCTCGATTTGACTTTTCCCCTCGAAATTCCCATATAAGGGTAGGAGTAATATTTCGAATGGAGAAGGAGGATGTGAAATGGTGAGCTTCATGACTACAGTGCTCGGTATCTGGATATATGCAGCCGCCCTTTTTTGGGCAAACCCTCTCAACGACGCCACGCGACCGGACAGCCCTATGAACCCGTATAGCCAGGGGAATATGAGGGCGAACCAAGCTGCAGAGGCGACGCTTGAGAGGGTATTCGAAGGGAAAGAGACAAGAGCCGACGTGGTGGGCGGATATGATCTGTGGCCGATACTGTTTACGACTGCGGTCGCCGTTGTGGGCGCAAGCGCAATTGGGATAGCGCAAGAGGTTCTACCGGCGATCCCGTTCGGCTTTGGAGCGACAGTGATGAAGGCGAGTTATGCCGGTGATCGGGTGGGTGGTGGCACAGCGGACGAAATAAAAATACATACAGGGAAATTGGCTGGCTGGCAATAGAGAAGGCGAGCACTGAAAAAGACGCGGGGGCAAAGGAGGGTATGCGAAACAGGGAGAAATATACCGCGGACTACAAAAAGGTGAAATGCCGCAAGACGAAAATGCCGGATGGCTTAAATAAGCCGTGCGAGACTGAAAAAATGGGTATCTGTAATCCTATAGGGCTGGAACAGCCTTTGGAGGGTACGACGACATACTGTAGCAACAATATGCTTATATTTTAACCGAAAGCGGCATTTTGTCAAGACGAGAGCGTCGTAACTGAAGGAAAACAAAGGATAAAAAAGTTTTCGCCAGAAAAAGCGAAACGAGCAGAAATGAGCCACTTGCCAAAAAAAACGCAAGACCGCGAAAAATAAGGAAAATGAACGAAATGGACGTAACAGGCAGCAATGCTGAAGGATGCATTCTTGAGGGGGGTAAGGAAGAGCCTCGTGGAGACAATAGCCAAAAAGTGGGTAATGCCGGGGCGCGGCAGGCCGGAAAAGCTCGACAAAATACGGGGTTACAAAAAAAATGGGCTTGGTAGTAGTTAGAGGGGAAATTATCCAGAGAATTAGTGGGGAAATTAGCCTTCAGACATGGGCTGGGTTATGAGGAAAAGTAGCCTCTGATTTTTTGACGGAGGTAGTACGGCACGGTGCCGCAGATGTCTATCCTGCAGCATTCCGGTCCGGTAATATCCTTTACAAACCAATAAGGAGGTTTCCATGAAGGATTTTTCCGCGAAAGACTATCTCAGTTCGGGGCGGGATGACACACCCCAGGGAGAGCACTCAGTGCAAGTTCCGATCACCGAGATCGAGCCTAACCCATATCAGCCCAGGAAGACCTACGACCAGCAGGCACTCGACGAACTGACCCGGTCAATCCTCGAAAAAGGCGTGATTGAGCCGGTTATCGTGCGGCTCAACCCGAGTGTCGAGAGTGCCTATCGCTACCAGCTGGCGGCGGGCGAAAGGCGACTGCGGTCGAGCCGTGCGGCAGGGTTGACACATATCCCAGCTCTTATTCGCGAGATGAGCGATATCGATATGCGCGACATTGGGCTGATCGAAAACGTCCAGCGAGAGGACCTCAATGCGTTCGATACCATGAACGCATATGCCGATCTTTGCACCGTGCATGGCACAGCAGAGGCAATCGCGACCAAGATCGGCAAGCACAAGCGCACGATCGAAAAATATCTGAAAATCCATGCGGAGGTGACATCGGTGCCCGAGGCCTTTGAGGCTTTTGCCAGGCACGCGACATCCGTCACATTCCCGATGCTTTCCGACTTTGCCGGCGTCGCCGCCAAGCTGCGGAGACTCGCCAAGGCGGACAAACGGGAATTTGCGCGGGCAATAGGGGCACTTGACAAGGACCCGAAAGCAGGTGTGCAAAGACTGCTGCGTAAATTCGACGACAAGGGCCAAAAGGAGCCGGTCGCCCCTGTTTCCCCTGCAATCTTTACCGAAACGGACAAAGAACTCATCTTGTCCGTGCGGGTCAATAAGGCGGCGGTATCGCGGGAAATGATACAGCAGATCACGTCGAAGATCGACGCCGCTTGCGCCCGACTTGACTCCTTGTCGGAGTCAGACAACAAGGAGGAGGGGGCGGAAGAATGAAGATCACGGAACGCGATATGGTCATATTTGAAGTCCTGGCCCAAAATCCCGCAACGCTGTCGGATCTGTTTGAGCGGTATGAAAGAGCCAGTGATAAGGCCGACCTCAAGACTACAGCCTCGGGCTTCCGGAAGAGACTCGCGACGTTGAAGAGGGGGGGATACCTGAAATGCGGTGGCAACGGGAAATACACTTTGTATGCGCTCGATACGCCGGCCGTAGAAAAGCTTAAGGCTGCCGCGGACGGTAAGGATGTAGCGATCAACAATACGCTGCCCGGGGAAACGACAAAGGGGCGGAAAAACATGTTTTACGCTACCGACAAGGAAGTGGTGCTTTCGGTGAGACTCGATAAATCGGCGTTGACGCCCCGGGACCTTATCAGGGAAATCCGGACGATTGTTGTCGCCCTGAATGAATATCTGGATTCCCTCCGGGAAGCCGACTCAAACCGGGTAATAATCACGGAGCGCGACGTTGATATTTTCCGTTCTCTTGCAAGCGGGGCGCTTACCATAAAAGAGATCTTATCAGAGGTCAACGGCATGGGCCGCAGGGACCCCAAGAGCCTCGATGACAGGGGCGAAAGGTACGGCAAGCGGACCTCACCCGCCGCCATGAAGCTGAGGCTCCACGTATTAAGGAAGGCGGGCTTTCTGAAGTCCGAGGTATACGACGACGAAAAAGGAAAACCCCGCTACGCCCTTTACGTTCTTCGCGACCCCGCAGTTGAGATACTGACCGCGCGGGGGGTCAAGCTTAACCACATTCGCCACCTGCTGCCTGGCAAATACCACGGCTACCATGAGCGGGTAGTCGTGCACGTCGTCAAAAAGATGAAACAGGAGGCTTTCCAGGCGGGCTATGGCCTAGAACTGTGGGACGAAAAAGCCGTAAAGGAGAGGTTCGGGCGCATCGCCAAGAAAGGCGTGGCCTACCCCGACCTTCACGTCGTCGTCTCATTTCTTGACGCCGGCGCGAAAAAGCAAACGGCGTATCTGGCCGTCGAGATCGACAACGGCACCATTCCGGTCCCCCAGGTCATTCGGCGCGCCCTATACCTTTATAAAGAGCGGAAATGGATAACAATGCTCCTGAGCCGTGACCCGCAGAGGCTCGCGTCCCTGCGCAGCGGCTTCCTTGAATACCTGCAGCGTCTGTCCAAGTCAAGAGGGTTCGATCAGGCCTTCTACCAGTGCGCCTTCTTCAGCACCGCGGGCGAATTTCTCGCCAAGGGGTTTTTGCAGACCAAATGGAAGAGGATCCACGGGGATGACACGCCGGTGATTCCGGACGGGGCAAAACCGATCCGTGCGTAAACGCCATAACAAACAGGATGTTAGAGAGAGCGAGATCGAATCGGTAACGCTCTCCCTGCTGTCGCCCGAGGGGGTCCGGGGGCTTTCAAGCGGCGAGGTCACCAAGCACCATACGATAGATGCCGGGACTTGGAGACCCGTACCGGGGGGACTTCACTGCCAGAAGATCTTCGGACCTCTTCAAAGGGGCACCTGCGGCTGTGGTGTGTTTCACAAGAACTGGAAAAAGCAGAAATACTGCACGGTCTGCAAAGTGGAGTTCGTGGACCCCAGGGAGAGGCGCAGGAGGTTCGGGCATATTGAGCTGACCGTGCCGGTTGTCCATCCGTGGTACAGAAGGCATATAGCGCTGCTTCTGGCCCTATCCCCGAAAAATCTTGTCAGGCTTATTGTTTGTGATGCCTATATGGTAGAAAAGGAAGGCCTGAGCGGCTGGAAAAAGGGCGACATCATTACGACGCCCGAGTATTTCGCCTACATGGCGAAGTGCGCCGAAAACAACCGGCCGACGAGGTGTGACTACTTTATGGCGCTCACCGGCGGCAAGCTCATCGGGAAAATGCTCTCGGAACTCGATATACAGGGGCTCGTCCGGCAACTGCGGGGCAGGAAACAGTCCCGGCGTGTAAACGTCCGGCTGCTGTTGGCCCGGACCATTTTACAGGCCAGGACCTCACCCGAGAGGATGGTCCTCGAAAATATCCTCGTCCTGCCGCCTGACCTGCGGCCGTCACTCGTCTTCGACGACGGCACCATAGCCGAATCGGACCTCAACACACTTTACGGGAAGGTAATCATCCGCAACAACCGCCTGAGGACGCTTTATGAGTCCAATGCGCCGGAGGTGGTGATCAATATCGGCAGAAAACAGCTTCAGCGAGCCGTTGACGCGCTTTTCGACAACGAAAGGAGAGTCGGGGCAAAGGACAGAGGCGGCAAGCGGGTGCTTAAGTCGCTGTCCTCGGTCATCGAAAAAAAGACCGGCAGGATGAGGAGAAACCTGCTGGGCAAGCGCGTGGATTTCTCCGGCAGGTCGGTGATCGTCGTCGGCCCCGGCTTAAAGCTTCACCAGTGCGCCCTGCCCTTCGAACTTGCCATGGACATGTGCCGGCCCTTTGTTTACGGTAGGCTGATGAGATGGGGATATGCCGCCTCGCTGCAACATGCCAGGGCATTGGTGGAGGCCGGGACGGCCGGCTCCATGGACGCCCTCGAGGAAGAACTGAAGGAACGCACCGTGCTTTTGAACCGGGCCCCCTCCCTTCACCGGATGTCATTTCAGGCCTTCGAGCCGGTGCTCGTAAAGGAAAAGGCCATACGTCTTCATCCGCTTGTCTGCTCCGCCTTCAACGCCGATTTCGATGGAGACCAGATGGGCGTACATCTGCCGGTCGGTATCGACGCCCAGATAGAATCCCGCATTCTGATGCTCTCCTGCCGTAACCTCTTTTCCCCCGCAACGGGGAAACTCGTGCCGGCACCCTCCCAGGATATCGTGCTCGGCATCTATTACCTTACGAAGGATTACAGTGGTCTGAAGGGCGAAGGCAGGATATTCGCCGGTATGGAGGATTTAAGCCAGGCGTACGACCATGGCGTCGTTGACCTGCAGGCCGTGGTGAAAGTCAGGATTGACGGTGAAATCGTTGAAACCACGCCGGGCCGTGTGATCTTCGCTGAGCTGTTCGGAGGCGCCCTGCCCTTTGCGACGATTAATAGGACGGTTCGCAAGAAGGATATAGTCAAACTCGTGGAGGCCTTTTACGCAGTCAGGGGGGCGAGGGAGACGGCAGAGCTGCTTGACCGTCTGAAGGATGCCGGCTTCCAGTACGCAACACTGTCGGGCGTCTCGATCTGCTCGGCCGACATGATGATACCGGTCGAAAAACCCGATATACTCGCTGCCGCAGAAAAAAAGGTCAGGGAAACAGAAGGGATGTTCCTCGACGGAGTGATGGCCAAGGAGGAAAAAAGCAACAAGATCATAGACATCTGGAGGGAGGCAACCGAGGAACTCGGGGAGAAAATGGCGGCGGCTCTGGATGAGTCCAACTCCCTCTTCTTGATGATGGATTCCGGGGCTAGAGGATCGAAGGAACAGATACGGCAGATGGGAGCGATGAGGGGGCTCATGGCAAAGCCTAACGGCGAAATCGTCGAGATTCCTATAAAGTCCAATCTTCGGGAGGGCCTCACTTACCATGAATATCTCCTGGCCTGTCATGGTGCCCGCAAAGGCAGGGCGGATGGGGCGCTGAAAACAAAGAACGCCGGGTATTTCACGCGGCGCCTGGTGGATGTGGCGCACGATATCGTGATAAACGGTGAAGACTGCGGCGTGGTTACGGGACTTCTGACCGGAGCGCTCCGGTCAGAGGACAGGACGGTGACGCCTATTGAAGACCGAATCAAGGGCAGGGTTCTCGCAAAAGCGGTCTATGACGGGGACAGACTGATAGCGGCAGCTGGCACTCTTGTAACGGGCGATATCGCTCAAATGATCGTAAATGCCGGAATGGCTGAAGTCGAGATCCGGTCCCCGCTGACCTGCTGCCTTGAAACAGGCGTGTGTGCCAAATGCTACGGCCTTGACCTCTCTTCAAAGGCCCTACCCGTGGTCGGCGATGCAGTCGGTATCATTGCCGCACAGTCGATCGGGGAACCGGGAACACAGCTTACCCTGAGAACTTTTCATTCCGGGGGCGGTGCCTCCGGGGGAAATAAGAGATCCTCCATCGAGGCGAAAACAGACGGGGTTGTCGTTTACCACGACCTCAAGACCGCGAAAGGCAGAGACAGGGGCAACGTGGTAGTAAGCCGTGGGGGAAGTGTTTCCGTGAAGGGGCCCGGAGGAGTTGCCGAACTGGAGAAGTTGCCCTGTGGGGCAATGCTCAGATTCGAAGACGGCGCCAGTGTCATCGAGGGGGAACAAATAGCACAGTGGGACCCCTATAACACGGTCATCGTATCTGCTAGCGGGGGAAAGGCCGCCTTGCTGGATGTCATCGAGGGGGTGACGATGAGAAGCGAAATCCACGAGGAAACCGGTTTGGCTCAAAGCGTCATTACGGCCATGCATAAGGACATGTCGCCGCGGGTGCAAATCGGGGGGAGGGATTACGTTCTGCCCATCGGCGCGGTTGTAGCGGTACACGAGGGAGATGAAGTGGAGACAGGCGATACAGTAGCGCGAGTTCCCAAGAAGACCGCGAAGAACGCAGACATAACCGGCGGTCTGAACTTTGTTGTAAATATTCTTGAGGCGAGAAAACCTCAACAGAAGGCTGTCCTCGCTGAAATAGACGGAGAGGTGGAAGTCAAACCGCCTAAGGGAAATATCGCGATGCTGGATGTCGTCGGCCACGATCAAGAAAAAAGACACCAACAGGGAAACAGCGATGCCCTCTGCGTTTTCACCGGCGACAGCGTCAGAGCCGGCGATATCCTCTTTGAGGGTCAGACAGATATCCGCGATATACTTCGCATACACGGCCGCCTTAACGCGGCAAGATATGTCATCGATGAAGTGCAAAAAGAATACCGGAACAACGGCGTGGAGATAGACGACAAGCACTTCGAAATCATCCTGTCAAAGATGCTCGGGAAGGTACGTATCAAAGATCCGGGAACTAGCGAGTATGTTGGCGGCGAATTGGTGCCCCTTCGGGAGTTCGAAACCAACAAGGCTAAAGCTAAAGACGCCGAGGCGGAACAGATCATCCTAAGCCTGACAAATGCCTCCCTTCATTCCGAAAGCTGGCTTTCGGCAGCATCTTTTCAGAACACGACTTCCGTCCTGGCCGGTGCGGCCGTTGGCAAAAGGAAGGATGACCTGCGGGGGACGAAGGAGAATATCCTCGTGGGAAATCTGGTACCAGTGGGCACAGGACACAGGAGATACCGTGACACTTTCGTTATGACGGCTCCAGCAGCGGAAGACGAAAAAAAAGATCGGGCGGCAAAGGAATTCTTTAAGCTGTTCGGGGCATGATTGCAGCAAAATGCTGTCATGGCATAGTGTGCGCCTTGGAAAGCACCTGTTTGTGTGGGCTACGCCTTCAATCCCTCAATCCTGTCGGTGATATTACCGGCTTACACTCCCCCGGTCTTCGTTTTGGGTGAGCGATTTGTCACTTCTTCCTTATGACAGACGTCGCCAGGACTGTGAGGGCAATGAGAGATGTACGGATCCTACTCCTCACATACGGTCCTATATCCTACGCAATAATTCTGAAACAACCATGCGCCCTTATGCGGAGGCATGTTTTGAGGTGTTCATGTTGGAGTCCTCATTTTGCCAAGCCACGGTTCCCCCGCCTCATTGACCTCCAAGAATAAACATTTTTGACGAGAGAAGTTTCGTTCGGAGTTTCGAAAATAACGGTTAAATCTTCTTTCTCAATAACTCCTCGTACCATGCACCAAGCAGCGAAGAGCGGTGGTCTGCTTGGCGCCGCGATCTGTAATCCGAGCAGATGTCGGGGATGACAGTTATTTTCGATAGTCGACAATAACGTCTCACACGCTTCGAAGAAATCATTTTTATCCCGAAGTATGCGCCCGGCCTAATGCGATAAAGGATGGTCTAGCGATGGCTGATGCACCGACAAGTCGAGAGGTATTTCGAATAGAAACTGGCGAGGGTTTCCGAAAGAAACTGCAACACCTTGTTAGGCCCATTTTGAAACTTTCTTCAAGGCAAAGCAGCCGAGCAAGTATCCCGGGCATCTTGCCGTGCAATATGTTCTTGGGCAACCATTTCTTCATTCCAAGTCCAGTCACATCCCATATGTCCCTCGCATCCGGAGCCTTCACCCACTTTATGTTCAGGCGGTAAGTGATGAAGGGCGAAGGACAGGACCACAATGAGAATCTTCTTGGCCTCAGGTGAGAAATTTCCGTGAAGTGATTTTTTCCAAATCTTTCTTTCAACATCCAAAGGGGTGTATCTGACTCCCTGATCAGCTTGTCCGGAGACCGAGGTTATCGTTACCCGGTTTTCCATGCGTTTGGGATGCCAGTCTGTAAAGTCAGGCATTCCTTTCGGTTTGCCCGGAAGAAAACGCGCGAGACCGGAACTGTGGAGGTTATGTGATCCAATAATTTTTGGGGGGTTGAGCCGTCTAATCTTCATCTTGCCCGCCTCATAGTAAGACTCATCATGAATGATTTGAATGGAATCAACAATGTTGACGTAATAATATCCCGGCGTCTTGCCCGGATCAGCCGGCAGGTAAGGAATTCTCATATCATAGCGGACACTGTTAAAATTTTGGAGCGTATAGGGGAATTTTCCATCCCACTCAGGCAATTTTTCCTTCTCTTTGGCCTGCGCCAAATCCGATTTGCCAGCGAATACGGGAGTATAGACATAGAGGACCGGGGCGCTCGTCTCTAAAATGTAAAAGAGGTCATCCGCAAGAAATTCCACATTGTGACCACTATTAGAAAGGGGATGAACACGATTCAGCTTTCTAGCACAGTCATATAGCTGTCCCATTTCACGTTCTTGATCCGTGACGGCAGCCAAGGAATTGTGGACAAGAAAAAGCAGCATCCAAAAAATTAAAATGGATTTCATTCTCATAAAATCTTTCGTCGGCCATCGAGATAGGACGGCCAGTTACCCGGCCGCCCTCTCGCAGATCCCTGCATGCGGTTTTTCCGCACAAGGCTCTTCAGTATTGCTCGCTTCGTACGGAATCATCAGCCATCTCAGGCCGACTTGCTTCCTGGCTATTTCCCCACAGTGAGGTTTGCATATGTTGTTCAGCCTGTCTAATCTGCATATGTTTCCTTTATGGGCTCCACAATACCGTCATCCCCTTCCCCATGTGATCGGCCTTACCGTCTCAGAGTACTATGAGATGATCTGACTCCCTGCCGCCCGTCGAATGCTCTCCTTTCGGTTGAAGCATCCTACCTCCTTCGAGAAGGCGGAAGGGCCTCCCAAGTTCCTGACGCTTCTCTCGCTGCATGCCATGCTCTTGGACCCCGACAGTCCCTCCGGAATCTCACCATACCGATTCCCTTGTGCTGGTTTCCGGCTCGTTAAAACCGTGGCCGACTGCTTTGCTGCTCTAACGGGGCTGTATCGCTTAAGGAAGGTACGGGCTTCCCTACGGCCTACAGTGTTCCTTGTGTACGCTTCATATCTGTCGTTCATTCCTTTCAGAACTCCTTCAGCTATGCAACACTCAGTACGGGCTGCTGGTTAGGCTTTGCCCGGCAGGGACTCCCACCCTGCAAGAAGCGCCAAGCTGCGCTTGGCGCACTAACGATGCGAAGGAGCCGCTGTGCGTATCTTATAATTGGCCATCCCTCTTCCTCTTCTTTGGCGAATATTTGTATGAAGAATATCGAACAATATTGTCCATAAACAGGGAAGAAACGATCCCGGTGAGCAGGGCTAAGACTATTCCTACGACAGCCAGCAAGACATTTAAGAACCCGGAAAAACTTAAAGTAAAGGAAAAAAATGGAAGAAGAATTATAGTTCCTCCAATACACGCTAGTGTCAACGCTATAAAGAATGAAGCAATCCTTTGCACCGACGGTCCCGTCATCATTTCCATTCGTACCCCTCATAATTGTATCACGTGGCAGGTCTGAGAGGTACAGGAAGCATTGGAAAAAAGTCGCATCCCCTCTGTCAGATGCCTGCTGCCAGCACAATGCGGGGCGAAATTTATCGGTTGGCATAGGTGATCGGAACGATTCTTGTCCCCTCGCGATGTCTTCCTGTTAATCACACTGTGGCGTTTTGTCGTGGTCTCAAGGTTTCTCGTGGAATAAAACGTTTGCTGGCCGGATGCGGCCGCGGTGTACCCCTACAAGCCCTCAAAATGGGTTAACTCGATTTAGCTCGAAGTACTTCCCATACGGCACGGTTGACACCTGCTTACATTCAGATGTACTCAATCCCATGTTGTATCGAGATAAAAACATATCATCATGTCCGTTTAAATTGCATGAACCATTCACGCCTGACATCGTAATCAACTAGCTGAAAAACATACAACGTACCTTGACAATACCATTTGTATTATGTATAGTCTCAAATTAGAAATTTCCCTGGCCTCCGAAAAGGCAAAGCTTGGGTGACCTTGCGACGCAAAGCTGCTTGTCCAACTTTTGGATCGAGGGGTTGTCGAAGAGGCTGATGCAGTGATGCAACCTGCCTCTGCGTCCTCCCCGTTGTTTTCCGGAGACCCTGAAACAATCTGTGAAATATTGTGAGGCTATGGCTGAAACAGCGAAGACAATGTCTGAACGCTTGGAAGATGATATGAAGTATGCCGCACTTTTCGATCAATCTCCCGTTGGCATATTGCTCATCGATATGGAGGGAAATTTCCTCGATTTCAACGGGGCCGCCCACAGCCAACTCTGGTATTCGCGAGTAGAGTTTGCAAAGCTCCGCCTGCAGGACATCGATGCCCTTGATACTCCGGAAGAAATACGAAAGAGAATCGCACAGGGATTGAAAGAAGGCAAGTCTGAATTCGTGGTCACACATAGAACCAAGCACGGAGAACTCAGAAAGGTTCATGTCATAACTCAACCCATTATGTTATCGGGCCGACAGGTTCTTCATGCAATATGGCACGACATTACCGACCGCAAGAAGACGGAAGATGCACTAAGGGATATGAATACAATGCTTCAGACCCTGCTACAGGCAATGCCGGACTTGGTCTTTTTCAAGGACGCCCAGGGCAGATTCCTCCTGGGAAACAAAACAATGGAGGAAATTTTGGGCCTGAGACAGGAGGAGTTTATAGGGAAGGCCGAAAGCGACCTGCTTCCTCCCGACGTAGCTAAGGGCTGCAGGAGGAGCGACGCTGAAGCGATAAAGAGTGGTCGTCCAACACGGTCTGAAGAACGGTTCACCGACAAGAACGGCGAGGCTGGATTCCTCGATGTCGTAAAAGCCCCTATTTACTCAACCAATGGCGACCTTATGGGTCTCGTGGGGGTCGGGCGGGATATTACCGACTATAAGAGGATCGAGGAAGAGCTGCGCCGGGGCGAGGCAAAGTTCCGGACCTTGTTTGATTCGGCAATTGATGGCCTTTTTATCGTGGATATGGAAGGATATATCATCAATGTCAATCAGACCGCCCATGAGCGTCTTGGATATACGAAAAAAGAAATGATCTCGATGCAGATATTCCGCCTGGATCATCCGGATTTCAGGGACAAAATACCCGAGAGGATGGCATATTTGAAGAAATATGGCTCATGTGTATGCGAATCTGCACACCTTAGAAAAGACGGCACAGTCATGCCTGTCGAAGTAAACGTCAGGATAATGGATTTTGACGGCAATAAAGTGTTCTTCGCCGTCATTCGCGATATCACTGAGCGCAAGAAGGCTGAGGAAACACTTCGCAGAAACGAGGAGTTCATGAGAAATGTCCTCGATAGCGTAGACGAAGGCTTCCTTGTGATCGACCCAAACTTCAGGGTTGTCAGTTCAAACAAGGCTTACTGCTCCTGGGTCGATAAGTGTCAGGATGAAATAGTCGGCAGACATTGTTATGAGATTTCCCATAAGATTCTCATTCCCTGCTACGAGGAGGGGGAAGACTGTGCGGTGAAACGGGCATTCGAAACAGGCTTGCCCTGCACGGCCATGCATAAACACGAAGACTCCAAAGGCAATATCCTGTATGTAGAGACAAAGGCATTCCCTCTTAAGGATGCCTCCGGAACAACTACCGCTGCAATCGAGACGATCCGTAACATAACCGAGCGATATCTCCTTGAGGCGGAACAACTCAAGAGTCAGAAGCTGGAGGCAATAGGGATACTGGCCGGGGGCATAGCTCACGACTTTAATAATCTGCTTCAGAGCGTGTTCGGTCATATCTCGCTGGCCAAGCTGGCTGCCCGTCAACCCGAGGGAAATGTCGCGGCACTCGAAGAGGCCGAGAAGGCCCTTCATTTGTCCGTCAGTTTGACAAACCAGCTACTGACGTTTTCGAAGGGCGGCAAGCCGATGAAAAAGCCTGTAAATCTGCGCAGCGTAATCGAGAATGCAGCGAAGTTGGCCTTGTGCGGATCACGTTCTGAATACCTTATTGATGTTGATGGTAACCTTTGGCAAACCGAGGCGGATGCAGGCCAGATCGGACAGGTAATCCAGAATATCGTACTGAATGCCGACCAGGCCATGCCTGAGGGGGGCCGACTGGAACTTCGGGCCGGGAACGAGAACATAACGAAAGACGGCAACCCAATGTTGCCCGCCGGAGGGAGGTATGTCAGGGTGGTCATTAAAGATTCAGGCATGGGAATACCGGAGCAGCACCTGGCGAAGATCTTCGATCCCTATTTTACGACCAAGCAAAAGGGGAGCGGCCTGGGCCTTGCGACGACATACTCTATTATACGGAATCATGGCGGCGTCATAGATGTGAAGTCTGAAATCGGGAAGGGCAGTATTTTTTCCATTTATCTGCCCGCATGCGATTCGCAGGAGGCAACAGTTTTACCGACTGTCCCCAGGACGGTGCGCACAGGGAGAGTTTTAGTAATGGACGATGAAGAAACGATAAGGTTGGTTGTGAGGCAGATGCTTGAGTCCTTGAGTCATGAGGTGATGGTTGCCGAGGACGGCGAGGATGCGATAAAGAAGTACAGCGAGGCCAAGAGAACAGGAAGAGCTTTTGATATTGTCATCCTGGATCTGACAGTCAGGGGTGGCATGGGTGGAGATGAGACGGTCAGGAAGCTTAAGGAGATCGACCCTAAGGTCAAGGTGGTAGTATCAACTGGATACTCAGACAACCCTGTTGCATCCGAGTATCTGTCACATGGTTTCGTAGCGTCTTTGAGCAAGCCTTACACTATCGAGGCCCTTAGAAATAATTTAAACAACTTATTGGCAATGTGAGCGCTAAGCGAGGAAAAGATGAAAACAAATTGTCGGGAAATACTTAGGTGTAATAAGGAGAAATGCTGGCGGGGTGGCCAGTTTGGAACGGGTGGCTTGAATCAAATGGAACAACCGGCCCGAATGAAGAGGAATCAGTGGCCGAAATGGTCCGAAAAATGCGGCATATATTTTTTTACAATCACTATGTAAAAGTTACATACTTTTTTAGCCGTTATCTACACTTTCTATCATAATTGTCCCTTAAATAAGCCGTTACCATTTTTTCGTCTTCTGGCACCGTCCTTGCTTAAGGTAAAGGAATACTATGTTATTGAAGAAGGAAGAGGATATCGTCGCACGTGAAACTGGCGCTATTTTACTGATGGATGACGACGAAATGATTAGCAAGATCACCGCGGAGATGCTTCAGGATCTCGGGTACACTGTGGTAACTGTCACCACGGGTGAAGAAGCCGTTGAGCTTTACAGACTTCGTAAAGAAGAAGGACGACCTTTCAAAGCTGTCATCCTTGACATTTACCAGCCCGAAGGCATAGGGGGAACGGAAGCGGTAAAGCATCTTCTGGAATATGACCAGGGCGTCAAGGCTATAGCGTCTTCCGGGCTTGCAGACGACAAGACTATGACTCACCCGGAGGATTATGGCTTCCGGGCATCTTTACCCAAGCCTTACGACATGAGGCAGCTCTATTCGGTCTTGCGAGAGGTAATAGATTGAAAAATAGAAGAAAAGATTTGCGTCACGAAATCGTTGCAAACTTCCAGTTCGTTGTGGGGGATAAACCTGACGATGTCTGTGAAGGCATCACTATTAATATTTCAAATAATGGCTTCGGGTTCCTTACTGAAACAGGCTGTAAAGAAGGTCAGGACATCATGGTTACGAAACATGATGTGCCAAGAGTTGCAGGGCAAGAGGCGACAGTGATGTGGGTGAAGAAGGGACCGATACATTACAATGTGGGGGTTAAGTTCGTCACGGACTGATATGCAATAGTCAAGAGTTGCCTTTACAACGTCTGTCAACACATTTCTCAACTTCTTCAGTGCCGACTATTATGACATGTTATTACGGCCTCCACCTCCTACTCCGCAAAAAGCAATCTAATGGCATGATCACTTTTCCCAAAAGAAACACGCTCTTCTGCGATCAGCGAATATCTGCGGTGTACATGTCGGACTCCTCATTTTGCCGTACCACAGGTCCCCGTCTCATTGACCTCCAATAATAGACATTTTTGACGAGAGAAGTTCCGTGTG
>JBJKPE010000103.1:0-7370 GCA_046706685.1 Thermodesulfovibrionales bacterium
ATAAAAGGGCTTGAGCCGGGCAGGTCCGCTCCGGAGGATGAGCCATCTATAGAAAGACCTCCCGAAGAGAGCCTGCCGGGCGAAGCATTGTCAGGGGGGAAAGAAGACGGACGGAAGTCGGTAAAGCAGGAAGGTGGCCTGGAGAAGAAGCTCGACGAGATAAATCAGAGGAAAAAGGAACTCAGGGAGGAACGGGCAAAGCTGCTGAAAGACAGGGAGCAGCTCAAAGCGGAACTTGGCAAAGCTCCCGACTGGATGACGCAAAGCCAGTTCGCGGCGCTCTCCGGGCGCATCGCCGACCTCGATAAGAAAATACAGGCGTTCAACGAAGAGGTATCCAGGTTGGACAGCGAAGGAAAGAAGGTTATCGATCAGCTGGAGGGAAGGTCTCGGAAGCAGGACGAACAGACCGGACGTAACTGATCTTTGCCGGATCTATGATGCCGTCAGCCCCCGGTTCACTTGTGACGACTCAATTACCCAACAATTTATTAACAGTTTCATAATAGTCTGTACGTTTTGGTCGTCATTCCCGCGAAGGCGGGAATCCAATTTAACCGAGAATGGATGCCTGCCTGCCGGCAGGCAGGCCCGATTAAGGTCCTCGGGCATGACGAATAAGACTATGAAATCTGTGAATATTTTTATGAGAGTGTTAATAATTGTTCAACTCTTAACTACTTAACGATTTTACGGGCTATTCACTTTTCAATATTCTCTATTGTCTTGATGCTTTGTCCTGTTGTTTGACCTCGATGCGGTTTCCGGAGAAATCTTCGACGAAGTATACGGTCCGGCCGCCCCTTTCGGCCGATATTATTTTTACCCCCTTCGCTTTTGCCCTCTCAAAAAAAGCGGAAAGATCGGGGATCCTGACGCAGAAGTGAGGCACCGCGGGGGAAGGCGGGACAAAGCCGGGTAGGACGAAGACCTCCACCTTGAGATCGTCCTTTCCGTAGACCAGCATTTTTATCCCGGCGTCAAAGGCAAAGAGTTTCCTGCTGAGTTCGGACGAAACAGAGGATTCCTTGATCACATCGAGACCCAGCAGGTCCAGGTAAAAACGGTCAGCCCCATTCTCGTCTTTGTTCACCACGCCCACATGATCAAGAACCATCCTGCCTCCTCCTTCTCCGACCAGCTGCCCTTTTTTCTCTTCTTCCATGAGTTCGCCGCCTCGTTTACTGATAGACATGCTCGATTTCGCTTGTTCAGTTAAAGCATACCAAGCACGTCGGAGTTGTCAAACTCAGGGAAAGCATAGACACGGTCGCCCCGCTTTGCAGGCTTGTCGGCTTTCAGGGCTTGCCTGATTTAAATCATAGCAATGCCTTGCATTTGGCGATAAAATAGGATTGAAAAGAGGAAAACTCCTGTCTATTATTGAAGGAGGTGGCTGTCATGAAGGAAAAGGATCTCAAGGGTGCCTTACTGGAACTCGGCAGGAAAAAAGGCGTGCTCACTTTTGAAGAGCTGAACGAGACGTTCCCGGCAGAGTACTTTCCTCTTGCTGAGATGGAGCGGTTTCTATGCCGTCTGGAGCATCTCGGCGTCAAGGTTGTCGAAGGCAGGGAACACGCAAGGAGCAGAAGCCGCCGCAGCCGGGCCGCCTGACCCTGGCGCCTGTTGCCGGTGCTTCTCAGCTTGCCTGCTGCGGGCTGTTTTGCCTGCAGTTGCCTGTCGCCCTTCTTCCTTCACAGCTGGTGTTGCGCGGCCAACGCTTCTTGACATAAATACGATGACAACAAGATCCCGCTGTAGTGCGTAAATGGCCGTCATTGCGGCTTGTCCGCAATCCTTCTGAAAGATTCCAGACCTGCCTGCGGGCATGCAGGCAGGCAGGAATGACGATCATGAGGAAAGGGATTTAAGACGCACTACACTAGCTGTCCGCGTTTTCAGCTTGACGGCTTTTTTTCTATCGCTTCTTTCACTTTCATCATTTGGCTCACCGTCTTTTGTGTTGCAATTATCGGGGAAAGATTTTATTATTGAGGGCATTTCCGAACGGGGATAATGTGTTATGCGGTTAAGGTTATAAACCGCCTTTTTCAAAATGGAGAGTATGGGGAAATGTTAAACCAGGTTCCGAAAGAAGTAATTGGGGAGAATATCTGTTCCATGCGCCGGCAGAAGGTTCTGCCGGGCAGCAGCCCTGCTCAGCTCTAATGAGATGAGACGGCAATATAAACATGATTCGGCGAATTCCTGAAAAGCTGAGGTCCGTCAACCCCTGGCATTATGTATGGATCGTTGTCCTTGCGGCGGAGTTTCTTACTTTTATCCTGAGCTCATTGCAAAGTTATGTGCGTTGGGGATACATACCGCCGTCGCTGATCGAAATAGCCGCCGTCGACGCCTTTGTCTGTTCACTTATCCTTTCGGCTCTTGTGGTCTATATTCTCAAGTCTGTCAACGATGAACTTGAACGGGAAATCACCGGACACAGGCTGGTCATAACCCACCTCAACCAGGCGCAGGAAGAACTGGGGAAATACCGTGATCATCTGCAGGAGCTGGTTGAAGACCGCACGGAAGAAGTATCTGTTTTGAATGATCAACTAAGGCAGTCTCAGAAACTTGAGGCGGTCGGTCTTCTTGCCGGGGGCATTGCCCATGATTTCAGTAATATACTGACAACAATAAAGGGTTCCGTGTATATCATCAGGAAGCACCTGGAAGAGGGCAGTCCGCTCTTGAAATACGCCGATCAGGTGGAATCGTCCGCAAATAAGGCGAACAATCTCTCCCACAGCCTTCTGGCATTCAGCAGGAAACAGACTTTTATCCTGCAGCCGCTGGATTTGAATAGGATCATAGAAATATCAGTGAAACTGTTTGCCCAGATTTTAGGTGAACACATTGAATTGCATCTGTCTCTGGTGCCCCAACAGGCGATTATTCTGGCTGACAGCAACCAGATGGAGCAGATTCTTCTGAACCTTGTAACCAACGCGAGAGATGCGATGCCCGACAGGGGCAAACTCACAATAAAGAGCGATATCATCATGATGGATGATGCTTTTATAAAGAAACACGGGTTTGGTGTTGCGGGGAAGTATGCCCTGTTGAGCGTCTCTGACACAGGGACGGGGATGGGGGAGGGAATAAAGGAGAAGATATTTGAACCGTTCTTTACGACGAAAGAATCAGGACAAAGTTCGGGACTGGGACTTGCAGTGACATACGGGATAGTCAAACAACTCAATGGGTATATTCATTGTGAGACGGCACCTCAGCAGGGAACAACCTTCACGATCTATCTTCCTGCCGTAGACGCAATGCCGGTTCATCACAAACACCGGGATGTTCTGTCGGCTTCAGGAGGGGCTGAAACCATTCTTTTGGCTGAAGATGACAACGACACCAGGAGGACCGTGAGTGAGGTGCTGAGGCTGTCCGGATACGGGGTCCTGGAGGCCAGGGATGGAGAGGACGCTGTGAGTATACATTCGAAGCAGAAAGAACAGATTGATCTTGCCGTGCTTGATGTAAGGATGCCCAAGATGAACGGAAGAGAAGTGTATGATGCGATTCGGAGAGCGGGTTCCCGAACTGAGGTTTTGTTTATGAGCGGATATACTGACGAGATCATCGACTGCGAAGGGATACTTGAAAGAGGGCTGAACTTTATATCAAAAGCCGCAGCGCCAGATGAAATACTTGCAAAGATAAGGGAAATCCTGGACAAAGAATCAATCCCGGCCAAGAGCGGAACGCGGTCGGAGACAGAAGGAGAGTAGCAGTGTAAACCCGTTTTGGGCGACAGGCCTGAAGGCGCAGGTCGTGTTTGCGCGGCCTCGAGTTGACGGGAGTGAACGATGAATTCCCAGCGCTCCGTTTGCTCTCCGCAAAGTCTCTGATATAATAAATTCAGCAGAGGCGAAAATCTCCCTAATCTTAAAGGATTGGAACCCGATAAAAAGAGGTCCCACCGGAAACAGAGGACGGATGGATAGACGCAAAATTCTTGATATGGCCCTCGATGTCGAGATTCTCGCCGAAAGGATCTACCTGGAATTAAGTAAATTGTTCCCGGAAGCAAAATCTCTTTTTGAAAGATTAACTTACGAAGAATCCCGCCACGCGGTCATAATGACCATCAATATAGGATTCCTGGCTTTTGACGCACTGCCGCCTGAATTTGCAATAGACATGGCACCACTCATTGAAAAGACACTTTCGGCGGGCAGGGTTCTTGAGAAAAAAATAGCGCAAAAGGACATTACGCTGGCGGAAGCACTTGAATTAACGATATCGATGGAAGAAACGGGAGCCGAGGCGTACTTTCAGAAAATCTTGCGGGGGGAAAGCACCGACAGTGCTCTTAATTACGTCAAGCGTTTTTATCAGGACAGTATGCATCATGCGGAACTGATAAGGAACTTCAGGAACAGCCTTGAACTGGACCGGGCGTGCCCGCAACCGCTCATGGAAGACAGCTTCTCAAAACTCAATTGCTGGGAATTCAAAATGTGCGGGAGGCAGCCGGGTGGGATACATGAGCGCGATTCCGGGAGTTGTCCGGTGACAAGGGAGAAGAGCCTTGACGGGGTGCATGACGGCATAGCCGCCGGCAGGGCCTGCTGGGTGGTGGCGGGAACTTTGTGCAGGGGTAAGGTTCAGGGGACATTCGCCCAGGAAATCATGCAGTGCGAGGCATGCGATTTTTACAAAAAAATCCATCATGAGGAGTGCTCTTCTTTTCTGACCCCGGCAGCACTGCTTTCAAAAATAAAAGAATAGTCCGCTGGTAGAGGTCTGCCCGGCAGCACCTCCTTTTTCGCATAAGAAGGTCCCTATTCTATCTTCTTGAATAGATGTTTTCCTGCACCGCAGACAGGACACTTCCAGTCTTCCGGCAGATCTTCAAATCTCGTTCCCGGTGGAATCTTCCCTTTCCTGTCCCCTCTGGCAGGATTGTAAATATACCCGCAATTAGCCATCTGGCATTGCCACATTTCTTCAGCCATCAATCTGTGCCCCTTGTGTTACAGGCCTTCCGACAGATTTGTGAGCTTGTCCTCCGCTATCCTGTTGTCTTCCGCCGGGTTCTCTATTCATCACTCACTACTTAACTAGTTCACGGCCTGCCGTAGTTTTACTATTCACTGTTTGCGGTCTTTCCGGTACGCCCTCACCTCCCTTATCTCAAGCCTGAACGGCCCTTCCTGCTTGTCGGCGATCATGAAGCCGAACCTTCTGATATTTGCCGGGTCCAGCGCAGGCGCCCCGTCCACCAGATGGCCTCGAAAGACCGGGAAAAATTCCTCGAAGGAAAGGCGCGGCTCTACCCATTCACCGAAGGCGGTAAAAAAAGTCGCCTGGTAAGCGAAGCCCTCGAAGTCATCGTCCGTCTTCAGTCTCAGGCGGTAGCGCCTGCCGTCGCCTCTGACCCTGACAATCAGGCCGTCGTATCCTCTCAGGTCGAATTCCAGCGGAAGAGACCTCACCGACGCGAAACCCCCGAAGTTTTCGAGAGACACTCTGCCATGGAAGACCGCCGCGCCACCGGACGCCGACATAAGCCCCTCCGACAATCCGCCCATCACCACGTCGTTCACCGTCTCCCATCTTCCCTTTTCCATGGCGTCGCCGAAATCTATGATGGTTTTTTCCATTTTTGTCCCTGCCTGATTCCATTATCGCACTTTTTGAAATTCTGTCCTACTCCGACAACCTGCGAACTTCTCAGCTTGCCGGACATATATCGGATATATATATTACTGTTACATACTTCTGAACCACTGCCGCAGACGGTAGGAATATTCTCATCCCATCGTAAAAAAGTTTGCCGTTGTTGTAAATTATCTGGAACACATTTGAAGGAGCGATATTCTCAACGTGAACAAAAAATGGAGCATTCTTTTTTGTGACCCTTTCTGCAGTCCCTGCCCCGCGACGGAGTTTCTGGAATCCTGCAAACCCGCCCAGCAGATCAAGGTCCTTCATTTTCTGGAACTTCTGGAGGAGGCCGGCCCTACGCTGCCGAGGCCTTATGCCGATCTTCTCCGTGAAGGCATCCATGAGCTGCGTATCAAGCTGTCGGGCGACCAGGTCAGGCTGCTCTATTTTTTCTGCTTCGAGACTTTCATCGTGCTCTATCAGGCCCTTAAAAAACATACGAGTGCGGTCCCGAACAATTTCATCAAGGACACAATGAGATACAGGCAGGCGCTCATGGGCCGGATAGGCAGGAAAGAGCTCGAAAAGCATGCGAAATTCGGGACGTACCTTGAGCTGAAATGCCTGGACCCGGAGTTCAAGGACCAATATGACCGGCTCTGCACGGTATGCGCCAGGACTGCAGCCATAGTCGGCAAAATGCACGAAAATGACATCTCAACGGAAGAGATGGCACGACGGACAGGGATTGACGTTGAGGACCTTCGGAAGCTGGAAACAGCGGACTGGTGCCGTTTCGACGATATCCGGACGCTCTGCCGTGAACTCGACATCGAGGAGCCGCAATCCTGTGCGAAACAGAGGTTAAGTGAATAGACCGCATGGGCAGGTCTGAAACCCGACCCTGCTACCCTTGAGGCCGTTCTGTCACCGGGGCGGTAACGACGGGCTGGAGAGAGTATGTGCCGTTGCCATCAGCTATGACTGAGTTCTTCCCGTCGAAATACGGCTGTGATCTTTTGCATTGTGGTCCAAAAAGTATTCGGTCTAAAGGTTCGCAGGAAACGAAAACCGCTCACCGCTGAACCACTCAACTATTTAACCGTTTACGACCACTGTCTCTTCCCTCTCCCTTTGCTCTATGCTCTATGCGGTGTGTACAGGGTATAATCATTCAATGAGCGGAAAAAAGATTAAGGGCGATATAGTCCACTGGAGCAGAGACAAATACGGGGAGATCGTAGTCGCCGATGACGGAGGAGTGCGGTCTCTCTACTTCGGCGATATTCTGCAGAGCAGCATCCGGCTTGACCGGCCGGGGACGCTTATAGAGGAATACAGCCGGGCGATGATGTGCCCTCTCATATTCAGAAATGACCCCCGCTCGGTACTCCTTATCGGCCTGGGCGGCGGGGCGCTTGTCCACTTCCTGCTGAGTGCCTTCCCGGACTGCTCCATCGATGTCGTTGAGCTGAGAAAACAGGTAATAGATGCTGCATGTGATTTTTTTCTCCTGCCTGCCGGAACTCCGAACCTTGAGATATCCCATGACTCAGGAGAGGAATTTATGAAGAGGCAGGCGGACCGCTGTATGACCTACGACCTCATCATAGTCGATGCGTTTGACGAGGATGGTCCCGCCGCCTCCCTTTTTGGAAAAGATTTCCTTGCCTTGTGCCTGTCGGGTCTTAACGAAGGCGGAATATTCGCGATTAATCTCTGGAGCAGGCCGAAGGACAATTTCC
>JBJKPE010000104.1:0-20424 GCA_046706685.1 Thermodesulfovibrionales bacterium
CGTCTCTGCGGTGAATTATTACGGTTTTTCATGTCATCTTGTCCATTTGCCCGGGTATCCCTCATGTCCGCCTCTTCCATGAGCAGCCCTTCTCGCGTATGTGCCGTTCGAAGTCTTCCCTGAAATACTTTAACGCGCTCTGGAGCGGTTCAACCGCGCCGGGTGCAAGGGCGCAGAAGGTATGACCGGGCCCCAGCAGCCTGCACTGAAGTTCCAGGTTTTCGATGTCTTCTTTCCCGCCCTCGCCGTTTTCAATCGCATTGAGGATCTTGGCGATCCAGGGCAGGCCTTCGCGGCAGGGCGTGCACCATCCGCAGGACTCACGGGCGAAGAACATCTGGAGGTTGCTCGCCATGCCGACGGGACAGGTCTGGTCGTCGAGGACAATCATCGTCCCCGTGCCCATCCTGCTTCCGTATTTGGGCGGCGTGTCGAAGTCCATCGCGATGTCTAGATGTTCTTTTACCAAAAAATCGGTGGAGGCGCCTCCCGGCAGCAGACCCCTGAATCCGAGGCCGGGGCGCATTCCGCCTGCATACTCCTCCAGGATCTCGCGAATCGTGGTCCCCATGGGAAGCTCCCACACCCCGGGCTTTCTGACCTTGCCGCTCACCCCGTACAGCTTTGTGCCGCCGTCAGCGCATCTACTCAGTCCCTTGAACCATTCAGCCCCGTTGTTGATAATGTGGGGCACATTAAAAAGAGTCTCGACATTGTTGACGACCGTGGGTTTGCCCCAGAGGCCGCAGACCTGCGGGAAAGGAGGCTTGGCTCGTGGAATGGCCCTCTTTCCCTCAAGAGCATTGAGCAGGGCGGTCTCTTCGCCGCATATGTAGCGGCCGGCACTTGAGTGGAGATAAAGGTCGAGGCTGTAACCTGAGCCAAGTATGTTATTCCCGAGATATTTTTTCTCATATGCCTCGGCAATCGCTTCTCCCAGCCGTTTCTCTGCGATCTTGTATGCCCAACGGAGGAAGATGTAAGCTATATCGGCCTGGATAGCATAGGCGGCAACAATGACCGCCTCGACCAGTCCGTGCGGGTTCCCTTCCAGGAGGAGCTTGTCCTTAAAAGTGCCCGGCTCCATTTCGTCGGCATTTACCACGAAGTATTTCGGCTGCGGCGCCTCTTCCCCCATTGGGACAAAGCTCCATTTTTGACCCGTGGGAAAGCCCGCTCCACCCCTTCCCCGGAGGTTTGATTTCTTCACCTCTTCCTGGACCTCCTGCGGCGACATGCTCTTTAATGCCTTTCTCAGGGCGCTGTACCCGCCGGCCTTTTCATATTCGGAGATATTCATGGGCTCAAGCCCGGGTCGTATGTGTGAGGTGAGAGGACGTTCCACTATAAATCTTCCCCCTTCGCCGGTTGGTAATGACCGTGGCTTGCAAGCAGTTCATCTATTTTTTCGGGGGTCAGATTGCCGTAAAGAATGTTGTCGATCATCATCACCGGGGCCAGGTCGCAGGCCCCGAGGCAGGCGGTGGGAAGAAGGGTGAACCTGCCGTCGGCCGTTGTTTCTCCCAGACCGATGCCGAGCCGTTTCCCGATATGGTCCCTGACCGGGTCGTAGCCGGTGACCCAGCAGCTTACGCTGTCGCAGATCAGGATTACATGCCTTCCCACAGGCTTTCTGAAGATAAGGCTGTAGAACGTAGCCACGTTGTCCAGCTCGTCTACGGACATGTCCAGCATCTTCGCAATATCGGCGATCTCATCTGATATCCAGCCCCGATGCCGTTGAACGATCTTCAGGGCCTCGATGCAAGCCGCCCTCTTCTGCGGATAGTGGCCGAGTTCCTCTTCTATTTCTCTTCTTTCGTCGTCCGTCAGCATGATAGTTCCTGTTTAAACCTTTTTGCCTTTTGCTCCGTAACCCTTAAGTTACCCGACAGTGCGTTTTAAGAAAGACTCCCGGCGCCTGCCTGCCGGCAGGCAGGCGTTTCACTTGCGGGAATGACGAGCTCTTGTGCGTTTGACAATCTGTCATTCCGGCCTGTCCGGAATCCTTCTTCTCTTTAACCATCTATATCTGAAAGATAGTCTTACTCCTGCTGTTGCCGTTCACTATTTACTATTTACCACTTACCGTTTATTGTTCTCATCTGTCGACATCCGCCAGGACGAAATCGATACTCCCCAGGATGGCGAGGAGATCGGCCACCATGAGCCCTCTGCTGACGAAGGGGACCATCTGCATATGGGCGAAAGACGGTGTTCTGATCCGTGTCCGGTAAGATGACGTGCTGCCGTCGCTGATGAGATAGTAGCCGTTATTGCCCTTCGTGGCCTCGATGCCGAAGAAGGACTCCCCGGCAGGAACCACCGGTCCCCAACTGACCCCGAGGAAGTGTTCAATGAGCGTTTCGATGTCGTGCATCGTGTTTTTTTTGAGGGGAGGCGTTGCAACAGGGTGATCCGCCTTGTAAGGTCCCGAAGGCATGTTCTTAAGGCACTGTTCGACGATGCGCAGGCTCTGGCGCATCTCCGCGACGCGCACCACGGCCCGTTCATAGCAGTCGCCGCGCTTTGCCGTAGGGATGTCGAATTCGAATTGCTCATAGCCCGAATAGGGTCTTTTCTTCCTGAAGTCCCATTCCAGACCTGTGGCCCTGAGACCGGGTCCCGTGACCCCCCATTCGATCGCTTCGTCGGTTGTATATGCCCCGATGCCCTGCGTCCTCGCCTTAATGATGCGGTTTGCCATAATCATCTTGTCGTATTCCTTCAGGCGTGCCGGCATATAGTCGAGAAAATCCCGGACGAGCTTCTCCCATCCTGAGGGGAGGTCCTGTGCCACGCCCCCGATACGGAACCAGCTCGGGTGCATGCGTCCTCCACAGACCGCCTCGATTATGCTGAAGATGCGTTCGCGGTCATAGAAGGTGTAGAAGACCGGCGACAGCTGGCCGACGTCCTGCGCGAATGTACCGTACCAGACCAGGTGGCTTGCGAGCCGGAACAATTCCGCTGTCATGATCCTTGCCACCTTTGCCTTGTCGGGGACTGTTATCCCGGCCAGCTGCTCCACTGCCAGGAGATAGGGCAGGTTGTTCATTACACCTCCCAGATAATCGACACGGTCGGTATAGGGGATGTAAGTATGCCATGACTGGCGTTCTCCCATCTTTTCGGCCCCGCGGTGATGGTAGCCAATGTCAAGGACCGCGTCTTTGATCTCCTCTCCGTCCAGTTCTAGAATGATGCGCAGCAGCCCGTGGGTGCCCGGATGCTGCGGCCCGAGATTCAGGAACATGAAGTCCGTGCCTTCGTGGCTGCGCCTCATTCCCCAGTCCTCCGGACTGAATTCAAGCGCCTGCTGCTCCTCTATCCCGGCCTCCTCCGGAAGACTGTAGGGCTCCATTTCGGTGCCACGCGCCGGATGTTCCTTTCTCAGGGGATGTCCCTGCCAGGTCGGCGGCATCAATATGCGTCTGAGATGGGGATGGCCGTCGAAGGTGACGCCGAACATGTCCCATACCTCACGTTCGTACCAGCCGGCTGCGGGCCATATGCCTGTTATTGTCTTGAGCGAGGGGGATTCCCCCTTCAGACTGACCTTGATGCGTATATCTTCATTACGCTCAAAAGAGAGAAGGTGGTATACGACAGAGAAGTCACTCGCAGGCTGGCCATCGCGGTTCACACGAGTGCGCTCGTCGATGGCGGTAAGATCGTACAGCATCCTGTAAGGACGTTCGGCCTCTGTCTTCAGATAGGACAGGATGCCGCATACATACTCCTTATCTACCCAGAGCGTAGGGATCCCGTCTGCCGTCGCCTGTTCAGCCACGGAGTCGGCACCGAAGCGGTTCCGAAGATCAGATATTATTCCGGTATTATTTTCCATAGTAGTAAATTCGGCGTCAGGAAGACTCTGCCGGGACGGATCAAACCTCATCGGGGGAGCGGAGTTCGCGGACCTTCTGCCTCTCCGCTCTCTTGAGGTCCCTTCGTGGAGTCATGGGCGCCCGCTCGACGCCCTGCGGTCCCACCACCCAGCTCAGAGGGCGCCTCTCCCTGCCCACCGCATCGCGTAGCAGGAGAAGCCCCTCCTCGAAGGCGTCCGGCCGGGGAGGGCAGCCCGGCACATAAACGTCCACAGGGAGAAAAGAATCGACACCCTGTACTACGCTGTATATGTCGTACATGCCCCCCGAATTTGCGCAGGAGCCCATCGAAATCACCCAGCGCGGTTCCATCATCTGTTCGTAGAGCCTTTTAATGACCGGCGCGATCTTCTTGAAAACCGTACCGGCGATTATGATCAGGTCCGCCTCCCGGGGGGTTCCCCTGATAACTTCGGCTCCATACCTTGCAATGTCGTATTTGCTCGTCAGACTCGTTGCCATTTCGACATAGCAGCAGGAAAGGCCGAAATTAAAAGGCCAGATCGAGTTCTTCCGGTTCCATGCGACGATCTCCTGCAGCTTTGTAAAAAGCACGGATCTGGTTATGGCATCTTCCATGGATTTTGCCCCATCTCTGGGGGCGTAGGTTTTTTCGAGCGACCAGTCCATTTTATCTTCGTCTCCGTAGTCTTCTTCTCAATCTTCTATGTCCGCATCCTCTGTTTCTTCGTTCCCCAGTCGAGGGCCCCGGTACGCCAAAGATATCCGAGGGCGGCAACCAGAACGCCGATGAAAACGAGCATCTCCGCGTAGCCGGCCCAGCCCGTTTCACGGATCGAAACCGCCCAGGAAAAGATAAAGACCGATTCCAGATCGAAGATCACGAAGAACATCGCTACCAGGTAAAACTTCACATCGAAGCGCATCCTCGCCGTCCCGGTCGAGGCGATGCCGGATTCATAGGGTTCAGCCGTCTGCTTTTCCCTGTGACGCTCGCCGAGGAGGTAGGACATCAAAAGCATCCCCCCGACGACCAGCAGTACAAGCGCAAAATATACACTCATGGGCCAGAGGAGAATAGTATCCAACGTTGCGTTTTTCATCCGGATTTACCTTTTTAAAACTTATCACAGAAGGAAAAATTGTCAAGGCAATTATTCCCTCAGCGCCTGCCTGGCGTGGCCTCTATCATACCGGCTATCGCCGGATATGTCAGGTTTTTTTTACAGATGGCGGGTAAAATAAAGTGAGCAATTTTTTTGAAGCCGGTGAGAGGAGAAGAATGGAAACACGAAAGGCGGATAAAAAGGATGCTGTGGGGCCGCCTTCCTTCCGTGAAAATTTCCCCTGCCCTTATCTCGGCGGTGGGAGGGACGCTTCGATCGAATATGTAGTTACCGCCCCCGGAGCCGGGGACCGCTTCGACGTATTTCTCGCTCAGGGTTACAGGCGCCTTGGGAACATTCTTTACAGGAACGTGTGCGAGGGCTGCCGGTCATGCCTGCCGATACGCCTCAGGCCCGCTCTATTCAGGCAGGGGAGGGGCCAGAAAAGGACGGCCCGGAAGAATGCCGATGTGCGGGTCGAGATCCTTCCCTCCCCTTTCGTCACCCGGGGGAAAATCCGGCTTTACGAAGAGTACCTGCTGAAAAAACACGGGGAAGAGGAGACGCCGGCCGGTTGTGCGAAGCTTCTTGCCGGACTCCATTACGGGTATCCAGGCGCGATCGAAATGGATTACTATCTCGACGGCAGGCTGGTGGGGGTCGGCATTGTCGATGAAGGATCCGATTCCGTTTCCTCGAACTACTTTTATTACGATCCGGAGTGTCTTGACAGGCGTCTGGGTGTATTCAGCATACTCCAGGAAATATCGCTTGCCTTCTCGATGAATAAGAAGTTCTATTACCTGGGATTTTACATCGAAGAAATATCCCGGATGTCCTACAAGAAATCCTTCCGGCCCAATGAGGTACTTGCGGACGGCAGATGGGGAGAGTTTATGCTATGAGATCTTATTCTTCAATTTACATTTGTCAGAAGATCAAAGGCCCAGTCGTGCAGTCCTGTCTTCTCTTCAACAACCGTGTTGCCACGCACGGATAGTTTCTTGACCAGGAACCCGTTCTTCCTCACGTAGGCCTCCTCGGTGTTGTTATCGCCGGCTTTGACTTCAATCGAGACATCCCTGTCGCCATATTTTCCGGCATAGTACGCGAGGGCAAGTTCCCCAGCCTGCTGAGCGGTCTGCGAATTACCATGGACATAGCCTGCCCGGCCATAAGCAGCGCTCCGTCCGCTGTCCGGGAAAAGAGGACCCCTCTCCCGCATTCCCGGGGAGACAAAAAGGCCCGCCAGCCCGGCAAGGAGTAGGATCGCCATAAATACCGACATCCCGGCGCTCTCACGGCCGAAGCCGTTGAAAAAGCCGGCAGAGACAACGGCTGTCCCGGCCGATTCCTGATCTATGATCTCGGAGGCCCTGACTTTCCTGAAGGCTGAGAGCAGAGCCGATAGCACATCGACCGTCAGGAGGACCACCAATACCGCAACGAATCCGTGCATGAAGGCACCGTCCCTTATGGCGGGAGGGATGATGCCGTTGCTGAATACATGATGAATATTCGGATATCCCTTTTCTGCAAGATAACCGTGCTGCATCGCGGTTACCATGACTCCCGATATATTCACCCCCAGGATCAGCCCAAGTGAGCGCGACGTGTTCAGGATGTCGCCCGCCATGCTGAGACTGCCACCCGGGGCGGAGCTTATAATCGCGCTGTTATTGGATGGTGTAAACAGTCCCATTCCGAGACCCAATAAGGTCACGGCGCAGACCAATACGGCTGTCCCGGCAAATTCTCCCGCCAAAAGGAGCGACAGACAGGCAAAGGCCGAAATGAATATCCCCATTGTGGTCATTATCCTTGGGCCGTATCTGTCAGAGACGCGCACAGACAGCGGCGCTACCGCTCCCATGGTCAAAAGGAGAGGAGTGAGAACCAGGCCTGTCAGCAATACCCCATAGCCTGCCACCCTTTCGAGATAGAAAGGCATCAGGAACATGACCGCAAACAGCACGCAATAGGACAACATGCCGGTAATGTTTCCGGCCAGGAAGGCCCCATTTCTGAAAAGCTTAAAGTCTATGACGGGGTTTTCCGCCCGCAGTTCCGTAACAACAAAAAATGACAATAAAACGGCCGCAGCCGCAAAGTATACAACGACCGCCTGAGAGATTCCTCCCCGGTCAAAGGTTAGGCTTACAGCCAGTAGCAGGAAGGTAAGTCCGGCTGCCAGAAGTCCGGCCCCAGCATAGTCTATCTTCACGCTTTCCCGGGTTCCTGCGTCACGCGGGAGAATAAAGAGCGCGGCGATTACACCGACTATTCCTATCGGAACGTTCAGGTAGAATATGGCCCGCCAGCCCGCAGAAGCTATGAGCAGGCCGCCCGCAAGGGGACCGACGGCCATGGCCGCGGCCTGTACAACGCCCTGCACGCCGACAGCCTTTCCCCTCTGCCCCGACGGAAATTCTTCCCTGATCAGGGCGACGGAGTTCGCCTGCAAAAGTCCGGCCCCCAGCCCCTGGATGACGCGCGAAGCGATCAGGATTCCAGCCGTGGCCGACATCCCGCAAAACATTGAGCCTGAAGAAAATATTGCCAGGCCCAAAATATAGAGCTTCGATCTGCCGTATTTGACGGACAGCCTTCTGAAGAGTTGCAGGGAGACGGCCAGTGCCAGAACATAGGAGATAACGACCCACTCGATCCCGGCCACCGACACACCCAACGTTCTCTTGAGCGTAGGAAGTGCCACGCTAACGATGCTTATGTCCAGAGCAGACAATGCTGCACCCAGGAGGACCGTCGAAAGGACAAACCACTTCCTGTTTGGATGTAGGGAATACTCCTGATTATTTTTCACTTCTCTCCTCCGGAAATGCCGATTCTTTCCCCCCCGGCATTCGATCTTTCTCGTATTGCCCGCATTCCGCCCCACGAATAGCAGAATGGTTTTTCTATTTTCTAACTTGCCGCTTTACTTAATTTTATTCCCAAATAGTGAAGAAATTGTGAATAAACCGTGGCATTCTGTAAACCCCCGCAGGTTTCCCGCTATTCCGAAATCTTTACGGTGCTGATATACTTTAAAAAACTGGGGAGGCTGAGATGCGTACCCTTTTGATTTCGGCCAACAGGGAGTCTTTTCCCGAGCCTGTCTTTCCTTTGGGCGCGGTTTATGTCGCCGGCGCCCTTGCAAGGGCCGGAATCGAGGTCCGGGTACTGGATGTGAGGCGGTGCCGCTCCTTTTCATCTCTGAAAAGAGAGGTCCTGGGCTTCCAGCCGGATAACATCGGCATTTCACTCCGGAATATCGACAATGCCTCATATCCCTGCTGCCGCTCTTATCTCCCTTCGTATTATTCCCTGGTGCGTTCGCTGAGGCATATTCGCGATGTACCCATTATCCTCGGGGGCCCTGCGTTTACCCTTTTCCCGGAGGAAATTCTCTCCCATCTCGGTGCGGACGGCGGGGTGAAGGGTGAAGGAGAAAAGGGGATAGGGACCTTTCGGACCGCGGGGCGCGAAGGCATTATAAACCCCGGCCCTCTTGACTTGGGCGAGACAGAGTTCCCTCGAAACATTGGGGAACTTTTCCCGGATTTCCGAAGATACAGGACAATAGGAATACAGACTGCCCGGGGGTGCCCCAACAGTTGCGTCTATTGTACCTATCCGCGGCTCGAAGGAAGGAAGAGGAGGACACGGCCCCCGGAGATTGTCGCCGATGAGATGGCAAGGCTTTTCCGGGATTTCGGAATCAGGGACTTTTTTGTTGTCGATTCGCTCTTTAACGCAGATGAAGACCATATGGTCGGCGTCCTGGAAAGGCTTGCGGCCCTGGACCTGCCTGTCCGCTTCTCCTGTTATCTCCAGCCCAAAACATCATATCCGGGTATTTTCAGACTCCTCAGGCGGGCAGGGTGCGTTGCCGTGGATTTCGGAACCGACTCGGGTTCTCCCCGAATTCTTGAGTCTCTTCAGAAGCCTTTTTCCCCGGACGACATCAGGGAGGTGTCGCTGGCCTGCGGAGAGGCCGGCATTGATTATTGCCACTCACTTATTTTCGGCGGTCCCGGGGAAACATTTATGACAATCCGGGAAACAACGAAACTCATGGATGAAATCGGCCCCAGGGCTGTTATAGCAATGACAGGCGTCCGGATTTATCCCGGCACCGGCCTGGAGAAAACCGCCATCGAAGAACGTGTCATCAGGTCCGGAGAGTCTCTTCTGGAGCCCCGGTTCTATTTCCCCGGTATGGGGCCCCCGACTCTCGTAAAATATGTTTATGACGCCGCTTCAGGCAGGAAAAACTGGTTTTTCCCGGGTCGAAAAGACTGGAGTTCCACGCTCGGGTACAGATTCCTTCGCTTCTTCCATCGTGAAGGCCCGCTCTGGAGGACTTTTGATAAATAAGAATGGCCTTGGTGAGTCTTTTCCTATATTCAGAGGGCGAGGCTGTCAGGTCTCGCGGCGGGCAGTGGACCAATGAATGTCGCGGATTGTCTGGCACGCATAGGGTACAACGGCCAGGTTACGCCGGACATCACGACCCTTCGGGCCTTGCAACTGGCCTTCCTGCTCAAGGTGCCGTTCGAAAATCTCGACATTCATCTTGGCAGGGAGATCACTCTCAATCCGGAAGGTATCTTCGAAAAGATCGTCCGGAATGGGAGGGGAGGGGTCTGTTATGAAAACAATATCATGTTCTACGAGCTTCTCAGAGCATTAGGATACCGGGTGGAGTATCTTTCCGCCAGAATTGTCAAGGGGCGGAGAGTGGGACCGGAATATGATCACATGGTGCTTCTTGTGGCCCTCGACCGGGATTATCTCGTCGATGTCGGAAGGGGCGCTTATCCGAGAGAGCCTCTCCCCCTTGACGGCGCTGTCACCTCAAGTTCGGAGGACTGTAATTATAAAGTCGGCAGGCACGGCAGGGACTATGCCCTCTACGGCAGACGGTCACGGTCGGACTGGTCGGCACATTTCATTTTCAGTGCAGTCCCGCGTGCGCGGTCCGAATTCGAGTACATGAACTGTCATCATCAGACATCGCCGGCTTCCCCTTTTGCCCGGCGGCGTCTGGCAATAATTGCGACCTCCGGCGGGTGTGCGACATTGATCGACAGGCGGCTCTCCATAACGGACGGTGCGGACAGACATGAAAGGGAATTGGGTTCGGAGGCGGAATACCGCCTGGGTCTGAAACGTTATTTCGGGATCGAGCTCGATGATGGACTTGCCTCGAACCCGCAAACAGCCTTGTGAACACAAGTCTCCGGCAGAACCCGATTCAATCCGAATGAAGGCCCCGCTGGCTTGTGAGTTGGAGCAGCCCCGGCTTTCGGCATGCAGCCTGACCGGCTGCTGATCCGCTTTTAGCTTGTCTCCGCCGCCGCCGAGGTATAAAATATATGACTTATGGAGACGACTGAACCATTATGTTAGAGAAGCCCTCCCTGGTCAAAGGAATAATGCGGTCATTGGGCCTCGTCTTCGGGGACATCGGCACAAGCCCTATTTATACCCTGACGGTCGTTTTTCTTATTCTCACGCCCACGTATGAAAACATACGCGGGGTGCTTTCCCTTATAATCTGGACGCTCGTGGCTCTCGTGACGGTCCAGTATGCCTGGATAGCCATGAACCTCAGCAAAAGGGGAGAGGGCGGCACCATCGTGCTGAAGGAGATCCTGGTCTCGAGTCTCAAGTCCAAAAAAAGCATCGCACTGGTGTCGATTCTTTCCTTTGTCGGGATTTCACTGCTGATGGGAGACGGTGTTATCACCCCGGCGATCAGTATATTGAGTGCCGTTGAAGGTGCGGTGCTGATCCCGGGCCTGGCAGGCCTTTCCAGGGCTGCGATAGTGCTTATCTCGATGGCTATTGCCGTTGCACTCTTCGCTATCCAGAGCAAAGGAACCGAGAAGGTTGCCGGCGCATTCGGCCCCATAATGGTGATATGGTTTTCGGCCCTTATTCTCGCGGGCGTCGTCGCCATAGCACAGGCACCTTCAGTTCTCTGGTCGATCAACCCCTATTACGGCATAAAATTTCTCTTTCACCACGGCTTAAAAGGGGTTCTTGCCCTCGGGGAGATTATCCTATGCGCAACGGGCGGTGAGGCCCTCTACGCCGATATGGGTCATCTCGGCAGCAGACCGATAAGGCAGTCCTGGGGAGTCGTATTTATAGCTCTTGTGCTCAACTATCTTGGCCAGGGGGCCTTTCTGCTGTTGCATCCCCAGGCGAAGAACGTGCTTTTTGAGATGGTATTCAACTATGCGGAGATTCTTTATGTCCCATTCCTTCTCCTGAGCATCGCTGCTACGATTATCGCCTCTCAGGCGATGATAAGCGGCATGTTCTCGATCGTGTATCAGGGCATTACCACAAGGGTGATGCCGATGTTTAAGGTGGATTACACCTCTGAGGAGAGAAAGTCACAGATATATATCGGGTCTGTCAACTGGTTCCTGCTTTTAGCCGTGCTGTTTATCATGATCGAGTTCGAGGCTTCGCACCGCCTCGCCGCCGCATACGGCCTCGCCGTCACGGGGACGATGACCCTTACCGGCATTATGATGATCTGGATTTTTTATCTCAAGAAAAAGCCCGCCCTTGTGGCCATATCCTCTCTTGTCACAATCGTTGACATCGTATACCTCGCGGCGAACTTCACGAAGATACCGCACGGCGGTTACTGGTCCCTCATACTGGCCTCGATTCCGCTCACTACCATAGTCCTCTACACCCAGGGGCAGAAGAGGCTCTACCGCATGATGGATTTCATGCCCCTCGACGACTTTTTGCTGAAATTCAACAGAGTTTACGCAACTAAGGAAAAAATCGACGGCACGGTACTGTTCCTGCTCAAGGATGTCAAGGAAATCCCTTTTTACATAACACAGACGATGTTCTATCACGGCATCATGTATGAGGATAATATCTTCGTATCTATCATAATGCGGGACGACCCTTTCGGCATTACGGGATTCTTTAAGGAGGACCTCGCAAAAGGGTTGAGGGTCTTCGAGATTCAGGCCGGTTATATGGAGGTCATCGAGGTAGAAGAGATCCTGAAGGACGCCGGGATAGATGAGAGGGTCGTTTTCTACGGTCTTGAGGATATCTCGACGAAAAACCCCGTATGGGAGACATTCGCCGCCATAAAGAGGCTCACGCCTTCTTTCATCCAGTTTTATAACTTTCCGACGCGCAAACTCCACGGGGTGTTGACGAAGATAGGGCTCTAGCCTGAACTTTGCACTGACGGGGGAGATCCGGTTGAAAACGGATGCTTTTTCGGGCAGTTAAGGGTTTCAGACTGAAGCCTGATTCGGGCCCTGTTTCAATAGTTGCGAAACATTGCATATTTCTGCTTTAAATGGCGTCATCTTCTAAACTTTACACTAAACAAGATAAATGTGGTCTTTTTTGTCTGTATCTGCGTCAAAAACGCCCAAAAGCCGTTTTGATATTCCTGGCGGGCCGCAATATCATTAAGTCAGGTAGAGGAAAGAAAGATGGAAACCAAAGAACATAAAGGAAATAATAAAGAAAGGAGAGACGGATATGGCGACCAAGGATTATTGTGACAATGTCAGTACAGAACTTTACGGATGGCAGGCGAAGGTTTTCGATGTAGTGAGGAAGCTGGATCGTCTTTCGACAGGCGAAAAGGAGAAGGTGGTGCCCGAAGTGTTCGCCTTACACATGATAATAGAAGAGCTGAATGAGCGGCTCGATGGGCTTACGAGGGCATGTGACCTTAACTGGAAAGCCGAAAGCGAAGAGGAACGGCATATGATGTTCTGGCCGGATTATATCAAGGGCATAGCCCAGTCCATTTCGCAAAGCGATTTCGGTGGGTAATAGGTAGTAAGCAAGAGACGGGCTTTCGGGGGCAGGCTTAAGGGCTTTGCCCCTTCTTTTCCCGCAGAAAGGAGATGAGGAAGAGATGACAGGCAATCTCAAAAAGGTGGAGTGCGATCCGAAGTGCGGGTTTATGATCAGGAGCCATGACGAGAAGGAAGTGATCGCCGCGGCGATTCAACACGCAAAAAAATCCCACGACGAGACACTCTCCGAGAAGGAAGTAAGGAGCAATCTCATGACGGATGCCTGATGCTGAACTGCTTCGGGCGAAAAGAAGCTTGGGCTTAGCTCACAGCTTCTTTTTTTCGTGTAAGCAACGGATTTTCAGGCCCTTCCAGGGAGGGGACGACGCCCTTATTATTTCTTCCGGATTCCGGTTATCAGCACTGTATCACTGAGGCGCTTTGCTTTGATTCCACTGAAGCCGGCCTTTTTCATCCAGGCGGACATCTCCCTGGGGGTGTATGTCCTTCCTTCACGAGTGTTGACAAGCATGTTTACAGCAAAGATCGCGCCCTGCGGAGGGCCGGCCTTTGACTCATCAAGGTAGAATTCCTGAATGACTATCCTTCCTCCATGGTTCAAAGAGGAATAAGATTTTTTGAGCAGGACCTCACAGGTTCCAGGACCGAAGGAATGAAATATCTGTGATATGAAGATCATATCATAATTGACGCCCAGATCGTCCCTCGTGAAGTCGCCCGCTTTAACCATTATCTTTTTCCCGAGCCCGGCCTCTTTGATAAGGCGTCTTGAGATCTTCAGTGTTTCCGGGGCATCAAAAAGGGTGACTGCAATATTTTTACGTGCAAAGGCCATCGAATAGGTGCCGGGTCCTCCCCCGAGGTCAAGTACGCTCCTTACACCTCCGAGGTCGACGGCTGCCACAACCTCCTTCACCTTCTGGAGGGCGACATTGTCCATCCCGAGGATAAACGACCTGTGGTCGTGAGCCCTGTTGAAGGGCTTTCCAGTCTTGATTACCTTGTCCAGGCCGGCCCAGTTTTCCCACAGGGTGTGGTAATGATCCATGATATCGCCCTGGTAGTCCGGCTTGCCTTTCACAAGATATCGTGATGCAACGTCAGCGTTCCGGTACCGGCTGCCCATCTTCTTCAGGAGGCCGATCGAAACGAGGCTGTTCAGCAGAATCTCGGTAGCCCTGCCGTCCGTTTTCAGCGCCCTGCAGACATCACGGTAGGACTTTCCACCGGCTTCGATAAGGTCGAATATGCGGTAGCGGTTGGCGGTCAGGATTATCCGCGAAGAGGTAAAGGATGAGACCTGCCTCAGCCATTTGAGGTCTTTTCTCTCTCCTTCTCCGGTCACGAGATCAGGTCCCTGTTTATCTTTATCCTGATTTTTTTCTGGAAGGCATCAATATAGGCCTTCAGCGCCTCTTCTTTGGCCTGATTCGTCATAGCCTGCCCTAGCGCTTCCGCCGTCTTCTCATCACCGGACGCCTTCTGCAGCGCCTCAACCGGCACAGTGGCGGCAAGTTCAATCATCCGGCGTGTTTTTTCGGCAAGCAGTTCCTGCCTTTTGGACGTCTCGAATTCCTCCGTACTTATCCTTGACAGTCTCAACCTGTTGCGATAAACGTTGATGTCAAAATAGCCATTCCTCTGAAACCCCGGATCGTTTCTTATCGCGTCGTTCAGTTCGTCGTCGCTGACGGTGATCCCATTTTCCCTGGCGGCAATAAGGAGGACCCTGTTGATCACCATGGAGTCAAGCACGCGCTCCTTGAGCTGTTTCCTCATATCGTCAGTGAATTTGTCCTTGTACAGGTCCTGGTAGAAACGTACCATGTTGTCGTAGCCCCTCCAGTACTCCTGCCCCGAGATCTTATAGTTTCCGACCTCCGCGACGAAGCTCGAGCTTTTTCCCTTGTCCATCGTACCGACTCCCCAGAAAACGAAAGAAAGGATAACGATGAAGAAAAGAACATAGAAATATTTGGCGTTTTCCCTCATTACCTTGAGCATCGAATCAATACCTCCCTATGAAGTAATCTTCCAAGATTTGTCTATGGTCAAAGGCCATGTCTTCCGGCAGAGTGCCGGAGGTAAAGACGCCGACATCTGCGGCATCATCGCCCGCCTCGGCCTTTCCTTCCGATTCAGCTTCGAATACGGTCGATATGGTGTGCTGTCTCGGATCGCGCGCCGGGTCGGAATAGGTATGAAACTGGCGTATTAGCTTCACGTCGAGCCCGGTCTCCTCACGCGCCTCTCTTACGGCCGCGTGCTCAAGGGGCTCCCCGTAATCCACGAAGCCTCCGGGAAGCGCCCATCCATGCGGGGGATTTTTCCTTTTGACCAGTACTACTCCGCTCATATACCGGATGATGATATCTACTGTGGGAACAGGGTTCCTGTGGTTATTGCGGCTGACTTTCAAATCTCAGATCGAGGTCCCTTTCCGGTACGATGGTGGACACCGCATGTTTGTATATCAGCTGCTGGTTCATGTCCGACAGAAGTATCACAAAATTATCGAAGGCCTTTATCACGCCCTTCAGCCTGACCCCGTTTGTGAGATAAACCACAACCGGCATCTTGTCTTTCCTGAGCTGATTGAGAAAGCTGTCCTGAAAACTCTGGCTCTTTGTGCTAGTCATTCCCCCTCCCCCCGTGTCAGGTGTTATCGGATTTTCTTTTGTCATCAATTTTTCACCCTTTGGCATCACCGAATTATTCAAGATTATTATAGCGTATTATTATAACTCAGATGATGATTAGAATTGAACACGGAGAAGTCTCCGCGGGCCCATTCTTCGCCTGCGGATTATGGCGGCTCCCCGGCTCTAGCTTAGTGTATCGTAATGGAGGGTTACGAGTGCGGTCTTAAGCGCTTCGAACACCGAGCGGTCATCATATATCCCGGTAATGTCTGTCCACGTAATGCCCTCTTCCTTCCTGAACCACGTGAACTGCCTTTTGGCATATCTCCTTGTGTTTCTCTTTATTAGGTCCACCGCCTCCTGCCGCGTGATCGTTCCATTGAGATGGAGGATGAGTTCCTTATAGCCGATGGCCTGAAGCGGCGTCCTGTCCGGGCCCATGGCGAGCAATCTTTCCACCTCTTCCGGAAGCCCTTTCCGGAACATGGCATCCACCCTCTCATTTATGATCCTGTAAAGTTCTTTTCTCTCTCTCGTCAACCCCATCTTGATGAACTCATAAGGAAGGGGCTTCGTCAGAGTCTCCTGAAGGAGTGACATCCTTTCCCTGCTTTTGAGGCAGACCTCCAGGGCTCTCAAGACCCTCCTGGTATCGTTCCGGGCAATCTTTAAGGCGGCCCCCGGGTCGATTTCTTCGAGGTAAGCATACAGGGCACCCTTCATCGTCTCCTCCAGGGAGAGTAGTTCTTTTCTCAGGTCCCAATCCGCGGAGGGTCCGCTGAAAATGCCACGCGTGACCGCCTTGATGTACAGGCCCGTTCCGCCGACGATGAGCGGAATCCTTCCCTTTTTGTGGAGCCGGTCGATAATGGGCACAATTTCTTCCATGTACCGGCCGGCGCTGAAGGAGCCGGAGGGCTCGATGACATCGATCATGTGGTGCCTGACAATTCTCCTGTCTTCCTTCGAAGGCTTTGCGGTGCCTACGTCCATATTCTTATATATCTGCATGGAGTCGGCACTGATGATCTCCGTACCGAGGGCCTTTGCAAGGAGAATCGAAGCCCCCGTCTTTCCGACCCCGGTCGGCCCCAGGAGGATAAGGACCTTTTTCATTTCCTCTTGAACATCTTTTTCAGGTCATCCAGGGAGAAAAAAAGCCGTGTCGGCCTTCCGTGCGGACACTGGTCCGGATGTTCCGTATTTTCGAGGTCGGCCAGGAGACGCGAAAGCTCCTCCTGGTTAAGAATTTCCTTGCCCCTCACCGAGCTGTGGCAGGCGATTTTCGCTGCAATTGCTTCCTTCAGAGGTCTGCCGGGGCGCAGGCCTTCGATGACCGCTTCCGCCGCATCCGAGAGTACCCCCCTGAGATCAGCCCCCTCAAGTGCGGAAGGGACCGCCCGGATGATCAGGGAATCGTGCCCGAAGTCATCCATTTCGATGCCGAAAGCATGGAAAAGCTCTTTGTTTTCGAGTATAACCCTGTATTCTTTATGGGAAAGCTTGATCTGCATCGGAAAGAGGAATTGGCAGGAATCTAGGTCCACCTTCCCCAGGAATTTTTCATAAAGAATCCTCTCGTGGGCCGCGTGATGGTCGATCACTGTAAGGCCCCCCTTGCCAGAGACCGCGACAAAGGTCTCACCGAGATAGATAAAGGGCAAAACGGGCCTGTAAGCCAGGGAGGCATTTTCGGATATGAGTGCATTGCCGGGTGCGGGGGGTGAAGACAGGGAGGGATAAGACCGGGAGGGATAAGACCGGGGTGTCGCAGCCGGGGCCCCCGGCATGTCCGTGAAATGTCCGGTATATTCTTTCCTTTCTCCTCTTACGGCATCTCTCACATGGCTGTAGACGAACCTGTATACCTGCTCCTTTTCCTCGAACCTGACCTCCCTTTTCGTGGGATGCACGTTGAAATCGACCTTTTTCGGGTCAAGCTCCAGGAAAAGGAAGAAAACGGGGTGCCTCTCGCCCGGGAGTATGCCTTCATAAGCCTTGTAAACGGCGGCGCTGACAGTCTGGTCTTTTAGCGGCCGGCCGTTGACGAAGACGAACTGATGGGATCTGCCCTTCCTGAAATTCGTGCCCTTCGAGATAAGGGCCTTAAGACTCATATGGTCCTGGACCGCACTAACCTCTGTCAGGCCGTTGAGGAACTCAGGGCCGAAGATTTGCAGTATCCTCTCCCGGGGGCCGGAGGCCTTCGGAACAGTCATCGCCTCCCTGTCGTCCGTGAAGAGGGAGAAAGAGATCTCATGATAGGAGAGCGCCTCTTTTGAGAGGGAATCAATAATATGAAACAGCTCGGTGCTGTCCGTCTTCAGGAACTTCTTTCTCGCCGGGGTGTTGAAGAATAAGTCGTTTATCTCAATTGAAGTCCCGCTGAAGGGCGAATCCCTTATTCCCTTCACCTCTCCTCCCTCAATCTCCAGCGAGATGCCGCCGGGAGAGCCTTTTATCCCGGTAACGAGTTTAACCCGTGATATCGAGGCTATCGAGGGCAGCGCTTCTCCCCGGAATCCCAGGGTCCTGATATCAAAGAGACCGGCTTCACTAAAAAGCTTGCTCGTCGCGTGACGCTCGAAACATAGTAGCGCATCTTCCCTGTCCATGCCGCATCCGTTGTCGGAAACCCTGATCATCCGCTTACCCCCGCGCGAGACTTCAATCCTGATATCCGTGCCTCCTGCGTCAATCGAGTTTTCTATCAGCTCCTTGACAACAGAGGCGGGCCTTTCGACTACTTCTCCTGCAGAAACCTTGTTCCTGAGACCGGGCGGAAGGACCTTAATGCGTGCCATTTGACATTTTAAAAGTTGCGCACTCTATTTCGCAAGGAGCCTTCGCCCCGGCTGTCCTGTAAGCCCCATGAGCCTTATACTAACCGGCGTCATCTGTGGTAAGCTAAACAAAAGACTCTTTCCATAACTTAAAAAAGAAGGAGCGGAAGAACATGGGCAGTATTTTCTCCGACAGGATATCGGATGTGCCTAGATCGTTTATCAGGGAGATTCTGAAGGTTGCGATTGATGAGTCTGTCATCTCGTTTGCCGGAGGGCTGCCGAACCGTAATCTCTTTCCCCTCAAAGAGATAAAGGCCTCTACGAACAGGGTCCTCGACGAGGCCGGCATGGACGCGCTTCAGTACAGCTCATCCGAAGGGCACCGGGAGCTGAGGGAATGGATAGCCAGGAGGTACAAGAAGACGAGGGATATTTCGGTAAGTGCCGACAATATACTGATAACTACCGGCTCACAACAGGGGCTGGATCTCCTGGGAAAGACCCTCCTGAACGAGGGAGACGGCGTAATAATAGAGGAGCCCGGCTACCTCGGTGCAATCCAGGCGTTTTCTGTCTACCGGTCGACCTTTCACCCCGTTCCAGTGGATATGGGAGGGATTGATCTGGCAGGACTTGGAAGGGCGGTTTCCAGCGGAGGGAGCAAGTTGTTCTATTGCGTTCCGAACTTCCAGAACCCCTCGGGAATAAGCTACTCCGAAGAAAACCGCAGGGGGGTGTCCGGCATCCTGGAAGGGGAAAGCACTCTCCTGGTGGAGGACGACCCGTACGGAGAACTGCGGTTTATCGGGGAGGACAAGCCGTCTTTCCACAAACTCATCCCCCATAACACTATCCTGCTCGGCTCGTTTTCAAAGATCATCGTGCCGTCCTTCAGGATCGGGTGGATTGTTGCCAGGGATGAAGTCATGGACAAACTGATAATTGCGAAACAGGCGTCGGATCTGCATACGAACTATTTTGGCCAGAGGATCATTCTTCAGTATCTGACGGACTACGACATCGACGAACATATAGAGAAGATAAGAGAAGCCTACGGCAGGCAGCGGGACGCCATGGTTTCGGCTATTGAGGAAGACTTCCCGGAGGAGACCAGATACACAAAGCCGGAGGGCGGGATGTTTCTCTGGATTACACTGCCGGAAGGCCTGTCGGCGGTGGAAGTCTTTAAAAAGGCGATAGAGAAAAAGGTTGCCTTTGTCCCCGGAGATCCTTTTTACGTTAACAGGCGCGACGTCAATACCCTGAGATTGAATTATTCAAGCGTTGATGAGGAGACCATACGGACGGGGATCAGGAGGCTGGGCGACGTATTGAAAAAAATGGTCTGACAGGCGGAGGCGAAGCAAGCAAAAGGGTCATCGGATGCTGTGTATAAGATAGAATATGAGGAATATGCCGATGGCCAGAACCGACACGATTAGCATACCATTCAGAAGCACCGACGGGTGGTAGGTGTCTTCATCTATCTGTCGTTCCACGTTCTTGTATCTGATGAAGGCCATTAAGCCCACCAGCGCCCCGAGGGCCACCAGGAATATCCCCATGGCAGCGGAATACCCCGGCGAAGGCGGAGGTTTGGGTCCTCCGGGCACGCCTGTACGCTCGATATAATACGATATCTGTCTGACGAAGAGGGCGAATTTCTCGACAACGAAACCGAAGGCCATGATCCCCAGACTCGTCCGTATCCAGGCAAGGAACGTCCGCTCGTTCGCCATATGCACACGGCGGTTGAGTACCCTGGATGATTTCTTCTGTTCCTCCGGGATTTCGGGCATCGCGACGCCAGTCCCTTTCGTCCTCAAAATAGCCGGTGCTTCACATCCTCGTTACGAGCACCGGGATCTTCGTGTCGTAATGTATAACACCGTAAGTGACACTGCCCAGAACGGCGGATTCCAGGGCGCTCTTTCCATGGGAGCCCATTACGATCAGATCGACCTTTGATTTTCGGGCTTCCTTCACAATCTCCTCGACCGGATGGCCCGACCTGATGACGCTTTTCGTCTCAACGCTTTTCTTTTTGCACAGTTTCTCTGCAGCAGACAGGTACGCCTCCGCCGCATGCCTCATGTAGTCTTCCACTGACTCGGTAATGTGGGTCGGCGTGGAAAAAGCCGGTATCGATTGCGCAATGACGGAGTTCTTGTCTATGACGCTCAGGAGTATAATCCTGGCGCCTGTTTGCC
>JBJKPE010000105.1:0-15097 GCA_046706685.1 Thermodesulfovibrionales bacterium
CCGGAAAAGATGCAGTACCGCCTCTCCGACTTCTTCAATAAAACCGGACGCGCCCCTTGTAGATATTATGGGGCCCCTGGAGATGGCGTCCCGGTCCAGAAGGGCGATTATGCCTTCCGCCTCCTGGTTGAGGTTGGAAAACCGGAAGGGCATGGATGCCGACTGAGCACTGTTCTCCAACTCAACGAGAACCAGTGCACCGGCGCTGTCAATATATTCGAGACCGGCCAGATCGACCGTCAGCTTTGAGGGGAGCATCTCATCCATAAGCCCTCTGATGGCAGGCATCACCACGCCGATATTATCGAGTGATATACGCCCTTCGATCGAAAAAGTAATCTCGCCCCCTTTTTCGCCATTTACCCTGATTGTATGACCCTGCCTGCGTCCGGTGTCGTGCTCCATGCCTTTATGGAAGATCGGATGACGTCCGAAAACCTCACCTCCCCTTCACTCTCAATTTATCATGAAGCCGCAAAATGTCAATTTAGGCGGCACCGCGTGATCTCCGGGCGAATCGCGCAATTATCCGACTAAACCGGCAAGTCTGTTAAACATAAGAGAAGAACTTGAAAGCCAACGAAAATTCAGGAGATCCGAAGCGGGGCACTCAGGCTGACAAAGGCATTGTTTTTCCCGCAGGGGGACAGGTCCGGGGGCGACCGCCGTGCATCTTAAATCAACGGGGCAGGTTCAAAACCTGCCCCGTTACGGTTGAGCGTCCATAACCCGATCGAATTCAGACAGCAAACAGATAGACGGAACTGTTATGCCCTGCTCAAACGATGGACCGCCTCTACCATTGCGATAGCATTTTCTGTGGGCGTTTCGGGAAGGATGCCGTGTCCAAGATTGAAGATGTGCCCCCGGGCCGAAAAAGCCTTGTTCAGTATATCCTGGACCCGCTCTTCAATATGCTCCCTAGAGGCAAACAGAACGCAGGGGTCCAGATTACCCTGGACGGAAACTTTTTTCCCCAGCTTCTTTACCGCATCTTCCACATCGACCCGCCAGTCTACGCCGATCACGTCGGCACCGGATTTCTTTATGATCTTTATGAGCCCGGCACAGTCGTTAACGAAATAGATTACGGGGACCCCGAATTTCCTTAGTGCCTTGATCGCCGCTTTCACATGGGGGAAAATAATTTCTTCATAATCAAAAGGAGAAAGGATGCCGGCCCAGGAGTCAAACAACTGTACAGCCTGCGCACCAGCCTGAATCTGGGCGGAGAGATACTCGATCACTGTCGCCGTAATCTTGTCCATAAGCCCATCGAAGAGTCCGCGGTTCTGGTACATCATCTTTTTCGTATTTACAAAATTCTTTGAGCTGCCGCCCTCTATTATGTATGTTGCAAGGGTAAAAGGCGCGCCGGAAAATCCTATCAGGGGTACCCTGTCCCGGAGCTCCCGCCTCAATATCCTTATGGCCTCCAGCACAAACGGCATGCTGTCTTCGGTATCGGGAATTATCAACCTGTCAGCACCCGATTTGCTCCTGACGGGTTCGCCCAGAATAGGTCCTTTCTTGTCTGAGAATTCCAGGTGCATTCCCATCGCCTCCACGGGTATGAGAATATCCGAAAAAAGTATCGCGGCGTCGACGCCAAGGATATCGACAGGCTGAAGTGTAACCTTTGCGGCCAGTTCGGGGGTCTTGCAGAGGGTAAGGAAATCCACTTTAGACCTTACCTCCTGATATTCATTCAGGTATCTGCCGGCCTGCCTCATAAGCCATACCGGAGTATAGTCCACCTTCTCTCCCCTGCATGCCTTTAAAAAAGTATCGTTCATACGTCCTCCTAAAAAAAAGGGAAAATAATATGCAAAGGCATTGCCCCCGCCTATTTGTTGATTATCGTTTTTGTGAGCTTGCGCGGCACGTAGCCGCAGAATGGTTCTTCTTCGAGATAGTCGCCGTGTATGGAATATGCGCGTGCCCTGCATCCTCCGCAAACGTTGATATATTCACAGGAACCGCACTTGCCCTTGTATTTTTTGAAGTCTCTCAATTCCCTGAAAAGTTCCGAATTTTCCCATATATCACGGAAGGAGTTTTCCCGAATGTTTCCTGCGGGCTTGGGGAAGTAACTGCAGGGAAGAACATTTCCGTCCACATCAATAAGGCAGATCAACTGTCCTGCGATACACCCCTTGGATCCGCCGGTGGAGAATTTCAGGGAGCGCCTGTTGAATTTTTCTTCCTTCTTTTTAGACCGCTGCAGGACCACCCTATAATAGTGGGGGGCGCATGTCGGTCTGACAAGCATCGTATCCTCGTCTTTTTCCATATCGTAGTGCCAGTCGAGTATTTCCTCGTAATCCTCTTTCGATATCAGCTCGTTCATGATCTCCTCCCCCCTGCCGGTTGGCACGATCATGAACATGTACCAGGCCGTGGCGCCGAGTTCCTTGGCCAGCTTGTACACCTTAGGTATTTCTTCCTGGTTCCTCTTGGTGAACGAAGAGTTGACGATAAACTCTATGCCGTTTTTCCTGAAAAGCCGCGCGGCGTTTATGGTACCGGCGAAGGCCCCCTTCTGGCTCCTGAAATCGTCATGAACCGCCTCTTCAGACCCGTCGAGACTGAGGGAAACGATCCTGATACCCGAAGACTTTATGTCCGCGCACAACTCTTCAGTCACAAGCGTACCGTTTGTCGCAAGGCACATCCGCAGACCTTTGTCGGTCCCGTAGCGTGCGATTTCAAAAACGTCTTTTCTTATCAGCGGCTCGCCGCCCGAGAGCACCACCACCGGCTTGGCATACCCCGCTATGTCATCGATAACCCTGAAAGCCTCCGCTGTAGTGAAATCAGGATGTCCATTCACCTCCATCTCCGACGACGAACGGCAATGAACGCAATGCAGGTTGCACCGCCTGGTTATTTCCCATGCTATCCACTTTGGGGCAAATTCCATCTGTAACTCCTTCCTCTCCGTGAGGTCGTTCGCGCTCTTCTGCCTGCGCCAGCCCGATTCGCAGCGCTTATTCCCCCGGAATACACCGGTCGGAACGCCGCACTACGCTATTATACCTTCGCCTCCAACAATTTTTCACCAAATACGGTCTCCTCCATGGCGTCCAGCAGAGGCCCGAAGGTGTTCCGGTCCAGCGCCGAGACCGGTATTGCACCGAAGCGCACGGCGAGGTTGGCTACTTCCCGCTCGTCGAGTCTGTCGATCTTGTTGAACGCTAAAAGACGTTTCTTGTCAGCAATATTGAGGTCCGAAAGTATGCGTTCGACAGACTCAATCTGTTGCTCAAAACGCGGATTGGAAATATCGACGACATGCAGAAGGAAGTCTGCATCTTCGAGCTCTTCCAGTGTAGCCTTGAATGCTGCGATCAGGTCCTTCGGAAGGTCCCTGATGAAACCGACGGTATCAGTTACAACAACCTCCCGCTCCCGCGGAAATCTGAGCCTCCTGCTGGCCGTATCAAGGGTGGCGAACAATTTGTCTTCCACAAACGTTTCACTCTTCGTGAGCGCGTTCAGCAAGGTAGACTTACCGGCATTCGTATAGCCCACGATTGACACGATGGGGATCCGTTGGGAAATGCGGCGGGCCTTTCTCTGCCTCCTGGCTTCGCTTAATACCTTCAGTTCCTTTTCGAGAAGGCCGATCCTTTCCCTCACGCGCCTCCTGTCAATTTCGAGCTTCATCTCGCCCGGTCCCCTGCCGCCTATTCCGCCCATGAGTCTGGACATGGCGGTGCCCTTTCCCGTCAGGCGCGGCAGCCTGTATTTGAGTTGAGCGAGTTCGACCTGAACCTTGCCGTCCCTGCTGTGAGCCCGTCTTGAAAAAATATCGAGAATGAGCTGCGAGCGGTCTATCACTTTCAACTCCGTCAGTTCGCTTATCGCCTTTACCTGTGACGGATTGAGGTCCTGATCGAAGACAAGGAGCGTCGCCCCCTTGTTCATCGCGGTGATGACCAGTTCCTTCACCTTGCCCTCACCCATGAGATACTTCGGGTTGATTTCCTTGGGTTTCTGCATGACCCTGTCGAGCACGATAACATCGCTCGACTCGGCCAGCTCATGCAGTTCGTCGACGGAATCCTCCTGCTCGTGTTTCGGTCTCCGCGAGACGCTCACGAGAATCGCCCTTTCCCTGCGTGAGCCGGCTCCGACGCCGGCACCCGTGTCCGCGATATCGAAACTTCTTGCCCTCTCCATTTCCTCTTCGAAGGCATCGATGAAGGATTTGAAGTCGAATGTCATCTGATTAAAATCGACCGGAGGCAGTATTTCGAAGGACGCATTTCCCCCCCGGGGGACGAGGTGCGCCATATAACAGTGGCCCGGCTCACCGTCGTCCAGACCTATCGCCGCGATGACGTCAAATCTGAGAAGGGCAAGGTCCGTAAGGTCGTCCTGGTTCAAAGGTTCGTCGCGCAGGTGAGTATGTATGAACCGCAGTCCCCTCAGAGCACGCCTTCCGAGAGGATAGTCCTCGAGGTTAGGTATGAATATCCCCTTTGCGTCTCCCACGATAACATGGGTAACAGCGCCTTTTCTGGAAACCAGTATGCCGATCTGCCGGTTGAGTTCTGCGGAGATCTGTGAGAGATATCTCCCGAGTTCCAGGGAAATCAGTTCGGCATGCATCCGCCTGCGGTAGATCCGCTCAAGCGAATAAATCTGACTTCCCTTGAGTCCTGTCAATTTTCCGTAAAGCGCTGGGATCTAGTCCTCCATGAAAAAAGGTGCCATATTTTCCTGTTTCTCAGTAATATTTTACCATAGAAACAGACTTTGCATTACCGTAACACGGCAAAACCCGGACCAAGATACATCCCACCGCAAAAAAGACATTTTGGCCCCGGCTGAGCACGGATGGAGGCGGATTCTCAGGAATTTCGAATCTCTCTCCTCGCTCACCGGAAAGATGAGGTCTTGCCGGATGGAAACACTTGATTTCATCTGTGTTCACGAGTGGGTTACTGCCATAGCAGGTTTTAAAAGGAGGTCCGATGCAGATTATTTCGGAACAGCGCATTGACGGAAAACTGCTCCGTCTCGTCAAGGGAGACATCACGGGTAGAGACGTCGACGCAATTGTAAACGCCGCCAACTCATATCTTCAGCACGGAGGCGGCGTCGCGGGCGCCATTGTAAGAAAGGGTGGACGGGTAATTCAGGAGGAAAGCGACAGAATAGGCTTCACGCCCGTGGGGACAGCCGTTATTACAGGGGCAGGGCAGCTGCCCGCAAAATTCGTGATTCATGCCGTGGGCCCGAGGATGGGAGAGGGAGACGAAGACAACAAACTGAAAAGCGCGGTGGTCAGCAGCCTTAAGCTAGCGGCACAAAAAAAACTCGGAAGCATCTCCCTTCCGGCAATAAGCTCCGGAATTTTCGGCTTTCCCAAAGACAGGTGTGCAAGGATCCTGGTCGGAGAATCGGCAGCATTTCTGAAAAATAACCTGGGAGCCAGTCTGAGGGTTGTTGAGTTCTGCATCTACGATGACCAAACGCTGAGTTTTTTCAAAAAAGAATTCGAGAACCTCGCGCAGTCCCGATAACGCTATGTCGGGTCTGTGTATGAATTTCTTGCTTCCTGAGCCGGCTGTCATTCCCGCAAGTAAAACGCCTGCCGGGAGACAGGCAGGCGTCGGAAATCATTCCATAAAACCGTCGGAAAGATTTCCCTTGAGGTTCGGGGAATGACCAGCAAGCGTCAAAAATAGCGGTCTCATTTCACAGACTCTATTCGGGATAATGTTATGAATGATTTTTATATTAGGCAGGACATAAAGGGCATGTCCGCATTTACGAACGGGGACGATGCTTTTTGCGCGAGTATACCGTCTTTATTTTTTTGTAGAGTTCTTCGGGATTGAAGACCACGCCGCCGGGTCTGCCGTAAAACAGAACCTCTGATTTGCCGTTTACGGCAAGTCTTACGTCCTCCACCATCTGCCCCGCGTTCATCTCGACAACCAGGAATGTCCTTCCCTCACCGGCCATTTTCGCCAGTTGCTTCTCGGGAAAAGGGTAAAGTGTCACCGGCCTGAAAAGTCCGATCTTTTCACCTTCTTTTCGCAATTCCTGCACAGCCGAAAGAGCTATGCGCGCCGCCGTACCAAAAGCGACAACCACAACCTTGGCATCTCTGACATCGTAGACATCGAACATCACCTCTTTTTTCTTCAGGAGATCGTACTTCTTCAGCAGCTTAAGGTTCCTCTGCTCGAGCTCTCCCTGTCCCATGCACAAAGATCTTATCACCCTCGGTTTGCGCCCTTTGCAGCCATCCACGATCCAGTCCTTCCGGGGGAGTTTGGGTCTTATATATTCCGTCGGGGAAAAAGGCTCCATCATCTGTCCCACCACACCGTCACCAAGTATGATAGCCGGCATCCTGTATTCGTCGGCCTTGTCGAAGGCCCGCATCGTCAGGTCCCACATCTCCTGAAGGCTGAAAGGGGCATAGACTATGCACCTGTAGTCTCCGTGCCCTCCTCCCTTGACGGCCTGAAAATAATCCGCCTGACTGCCGGTAATATTTCCGAGCCCGGGGCCGCCCCTCTGGATGTTGACTACAACCGCCGGCAGTTCAGCCCCGGCAAGGAACGATATGGCCTCCTGCATCAAACTGATTCCAGGACTGCTGGAGGAAGTCATCGCCCTTACGCCCGCGGCGGAGGCTCCAAACACCATGTTGATCGATGCGAGTTCGCTTTCTCCCTGTATGAAAACACCTCCCACCTCGGGCATATGTTTAGCCATGTACTCCGGCAATTCGTTTTGAGGGGTTATGGGATATCCCGCGTAGAAGCGGCAGCCGGCCCTCAACGCCGCCTCCGCGAGCGCTTCGTTGCCTTTCATGAGCAACATGTTCCCGCCGTCTGTCGCTTTTCTCATATGCCTTCAGTCATCCTCGCAGTCCCAAACTCATTTCCGGTAATTATATCACAGATGCGGCGCAGCCATATTATCCGCCGCCGGACTTTTTGGGCAATTGACAAAAGCTCAAGGCTTTATTTAAGATTGTTTTTTCGGTGCGTGGAGGCTCAATGTATTTTCAGGACTTGATATTATCACTACAGGATTACTGGGCAAAAAAGGGGTGTGTCCTCCTGCAGCCCTACGACATGGAAGTCGGCGCGGGCACGTTTCATTCGGCGACCTTTTTCAGGGTAATAGGTCCCGAGCCGTGGAAGGCCGCCTATGTCGAGCCCTCACGACGCCCGACCGACGGCAGGTACGGCGAAAATCCGAACCGGCTTCAGCAGTATTATCAGTATCAGGTTATCATAAAGCCGTCTCCCGCAGACAGCCAGGAGATCTATCTGGACAGCCTCGCCTCACTCGGTATAGATCCCACGAGGCATGATATCAGGTTTGTCGAGGATGACTGGGAATCACCCACCCTGGGGGCCTGGGGACTTGGATGGGAAGTCTGGCTCGACGGGATGGAGGTCACGCAATTTACCTATTTCCAGCAGATCGGCGGTATCGATCTCAGGCCCGTTTCCCTGGAAATCACGTACGGGCTTGAGCGGATCGCGATGTACCTGCAGGGGGTCGACAATGTCTACCAGATTAAATGGAACAAGGAATTGCTTTACGGCGACATTCACCACATGAGTGAAGTCGAAGGCTCCCGGTATAATTTTGATCACTCGGATGCGGAATTATTGTCCAGACACTTCGACGACTGTGAGAAGGAGTCCATCAGGATGAACAAGATGGGCCTTGTCATTCCCTCTTATGAATTCTGCCTGAAGTGTTCGCACCTCTTCAATCTTCTTGACGCGCGGGGCGCAATATCCGTTACCGAAAGGACAAAATATATCGCGAGGGTGAGGAATCTGGCAAAGATGGCGGCCGCGGCCTTTTACAGACAGAGGGAAGATATGGGATTTCCCCTGCTCCGGGGCGCAAAATGAGCATGGAAAGCACGGAATTGACGGCACCGGTTCTACTGGAGATCGGGAGCGAAGAGATACCTTCACGCTTCCTGCCCTCAGCGTTGTCAGATCTGAAAAGCCTAGCAGCAGGAATCTTTGACGAACGACGCATCGCCTTTGCAGAGATCAGCACCTTTGCCACCCCGAGAAGGCTCGCACTATTAGTGAAAGGCGTTGCAGCTCAGCAACTGGACGTGGTAAAGGAAGTGTTTGGACCTTCAAGAAAGGTGGCTTTCGACGAAAACGGCCTGCCGACAAAGGCGGCTGAAGGTTTTGCACAGTCGGTCGGACTGAAGGCCTCCGATCTTGTTATACGCAGCAAGGGCAAAGGGGAATACGTTGCGGCGGTCATAGAAGAGAAAGGCGTCGAGACGAGGCTTCTCCTGCCTGAAATGCTTAGGAAACTCGTGCTCTCCCTCCGGTTCCCCAAGTCGATGAGATGGGGGGACGGAAATCTTCTTTTCGCCCGGCCCATACACTGGATATTGGCCGTCTACGGTACGGAGACAATCCATTTCGAGATCGACGGCATAAAGAGCGGAAACATTACTCGCGGACACCGGTTTCTCTCGCCGGCATCCTTTCAGGTTAAGGACGCTGACTCCTATATGAATGTCCTGGCAAATAATTACGTTATTCTCGATCAGAATAAGAGAAGGGATCTTGTAAAAAAAGGGATCAACAGTCTCGCGGCCGCGGCCAAAGGACTCCCTGTTATCGATGATGCACTTCTGGATACGGTCACTTTCCTCGTGGAGTTCCCGGTTCCCGTCCTGTGCGGTTTCAACGCCGAGTATCTGAAACTGCCGAAGGAGCTTCTGATAAGCGTGATGAGGGACCATCAGAAATATTTCGCCGTGCAGGACAGCGAGGGGAATCTCCTGAACAGTTTCGTCGTGATAAGCAATACGAGGGTCGACAATGCGGAAACTGTCAAGATGGGCGCGGAACGGGTCATCAGGGCACGCTTCGATGATGCCAAGTTCTATTTTCATGAGGACAGAAAAAAGTCTCTTGCCGAGAGGGTGGAAGAACTCGGAAATGTAACCTTTCATGACCGGCTCGGCAGCCTTTACGAAAAAACCGGCCGGGTCGTTGCCATAGCTTCCTTTTTCTCCGAAATGACAGACCCCTCCGTAAAAGAAGCCCTTGAAAGGGCCGCACACCTCTCAAAGGCGGACCTTGTAACCGGGGTGGTGAGGGAATTCCCCGAACTTCAGGGCATCATGGGTAAATATTATGCCCTGCATGACAAAGAACGGGAGGAGGTCGCCCTGGCGCTGGAAGAGCAGTATCTGCCCGGCTCCTTCGGCGGCAAGCTCCCTGAAACGGAACCCGGGGCTCTCCTCAGTCTCGCCGATAAAATAGACAATATTGCCTCTTTTTTTTCGATAGGACTCATACCGACAGGCTCCGAAGATCCCTTCGCCCTCAGAAGACAGGCACTTGGTATCGTCTCCATAATTCTGGAAAAAGGGTATGGATTTTCCGTGCGGCAGGCGTTTGACGAAGCATTGAACCACCTCGGACACATTAAGGGTGAAGGCGATCCGCTGCGAAGCATCATCAGCTTTATGGAACAGAGGATAGAATTCGTATTCTCCTCCATGGGATATAAACAGGACCTGATCAAGTCAGCCCTCTATCTTTCTTCGACAGTCCCCCTGCGGAATATCTTAGAACGGATTGAAGCCCTTAAGGGCTTCAAAGAAGACACGAAGTTTCCCGAATTTCTTCTGGCCGTGAAAAGGGTACACAACATAGTGCCGAAAGGAAAACTGTCCCCAGTCAGAGAAGAATTTTTCGTCCTCGAAGAAGAAAGAACTCTCTTCTCGGCGTCGGTCGCCGCCAGGGAAGAAGTCTCGTCACTTATCGGAGAGAATAGATTTTCTGACGCCCTCAGGCGCCTTTCTGAAATCACGGCGCCGGTCAATTCCTTTTTTGACAAGGTCCTTGTCATGGACAAGCAGGAAGAGGTGAAGCAGAACAGACTTTCCCTGCTGAAGGAACTCTGGGAAACCGCCTGTTCATTCGCCGATTTTTCCAGGCTTCTCTAGTATACGCGGACATATGAGCCTCAGACCATTTCACTTGAAAAGCTTCTTCTCTTTGCAGTAATATCTTCTATCATGAATAAAATTGTGACCGGCCTGCTGCAGAAAAACAAAACAAAGATTGTTCTTGTCGTCCTTGACGGTCTTGGAGGACTCCCTCTGAACGGCAAGACCGAACTCGAAACCGCCAATACGCCTTGCATGGACGCGCTTGCCATGACCGCGGCCTGCGGTCTTCATATGCCCGTGGCGCCGGGCATTACACCCGGGAGCGGACCCGGTCACCTTGCCCTCTTCGGCTATGACCCTTTGGAATGCCAGATCGGAAGGGGCATCCTGGAAGTCCTGGGCCTGGGACTCGATGTAAAAAGGACCGATGTCGCGGTAAGATGCAACTACGCGACGATGCTGGACGGAGTTATTACAGACAGGAGGGCGGGAAGGATACCGACCGACAATAGCCGCAAGCTTACGGAAAAGCTTCAGGCCGGGATCCGAAAGATAGACGAGGCCGAGATTGTTTTTGCACCCGGGATGGAACACAGATTTGCAATACTCCTGCGATTCCCCGAACCCCTTGAACCTGATGCCGCAATGATCTCGGATACTGACCCGCAGAAAGAGGGGGAACGCCCGCTTTACCCGACACCTCTCGCGAAAAGCGCCGAAAGGGTGTCAAGAATCGTAGAAAAGCTGATCAATGCGATACGTGAAACCTTGAAAGATGAAAAAAATGCAAACTACGCCCTGATGAGGGGTTTTTCGAAGATGCCCCATATTCCTGTTTTCCAGGAGGCCTTCGGGCTCACTGCTCTTGCGATCGCAACCTATCCGATGTACAGGGGGCTCGCACGTCTTGTTGAGATGGATACACCTGCTGTCGAAGGTACAGTTCAGGATGAGGTTGATTTCCTGAAAAAGCGGTATAACGATTATGACTTCTTTTTTCTGCACGTAAAAAAAGTCGACTCCTATGGAGAAGACGGAAATTTCGCGGAAAAATGCCGCAGGATAGAAGAGTTCGATGTGCTTCTGCCTCAAATACTTGAACTCAACCCCGAGGTGCTGATCATCACGGGGGACCATTCCACGCCGGCAGTGCTCAAGGGCCACAGCTGGCATCCGGTTCCAGTGCTCCTTAGATCGCCGTACGTTCTGGGCGGGCTTTGCGAACGCTTCTCGGAAAGGGAATGCACAAAGGGAGAGCTTGGGATCTTCCGTACCATCCACCTCATGCCGCTTGCCCTTGCCAATGCCGGCAGACTAAAAAAATTCGGTGCGTAAGACCCGGATCGAAACCGAAACCCCGCAGATGCAACCGGACGAAGGCGCCTCCAGTAATCCGGGGGCAACATCTGCTCGCCGGGTCGCCCGCCTTGTCGATACCCACTGTCACCTCGATATGAAGGAATTCGATCCGGACAGGGAGGAAGTAATCGCGCGGGCAAGGGACGCCGGATTTGAGGCCCTCATTAATGTCGGCTCCGATCTGGCGGGAACTGTCAGGAGCATGGAACTTTCCGAACTATACGATTTCGTCTTCGCATCCATAGGCATTCATCCCCACGACGCAAAGGATTTTACCGAGGAGATTTTTTCACGTCTGAAAGAATGGTCGATGGGGAAAAAGGTTGTGGCGATAGGGGAAACAGGACTCGACTATCACTACGACCATTCTCCCCGCGAATTGCAGCGTGCTGTATTCAGGAGGCACCTGGAACTGGCGGTGGAAAGAGGCCTGCCTGTCATAATTCACAGCCGGGAGGCTGAAAAGGACACCATGGAGATACTGAAGGAATCAGGGGTCCCAAGCGGAGTGCTTCACTGCTTCTCCGGCAATATGGACATGGCCGAGCAGGCGATGTCCATGGGTCTCTTTATCTCGCTTGCCGGCCCTGTAACCTTCAAGAAATCCATGCGGCTCCGAGAGATCGCCAGGGTAATACCCGATGACTATCTACTGGTCGAAACAGACGCCCCTTACCTGGCGCCGGAGCCGTTCCGGGGAAGGCGCAACGAACCCGCCTATATGCAGAATACGGTCGAGCTGTTGGCGGAATTGCGGGGAGTAAGTTACGAAGACCTTGCACGCATCACTACCCTCAACGCGAAACGTCTTTTCAAGATAGGGTCCGTCCCCCAGCAGGCAGAGATCGCCTATAAGATCCGGGACAGCCTGTACCTTAATATAACGAACAGGTGCACGAACACCTGTTCGTTCTGCGTCAAATTCCGCTCCGATTTTGTGAAGGGACACAAACTCAGGCTCTTGCGCGAGCCTGAAGAGGAGGAGATAAAGCGTGGAATCGGAGACCCTTCCGAATACAGGGAGATCGTTTTCTGCGGCTACGGCGAACCGCTTCTTAGACTCGACACCGTAAAGAACATTGCCAGATGGGTCAAGGACAATAACGGACGGGTCAGGATAAACACTAACGGTCATGCCAATCTCATCCATAAACGGGACATACTCCCTGAACTGAAGGGCATTGTGGACAGCATTTCGATCAGTCTGGACGCCCAGGACGAAGAAACCTATAACAGACTTTGCAAGCCGGCCTTTAAGAATGCGTTTTCCGAAGTCCTTCGGTTTACTAAACGCGCCGCTGAGCTAATACCGCACGTGCAGGTCTCGGTCGTCGATCTGCCGGGAGTGGACGTCGACAAATGCAGGCGGATAGCTGCGGAACTGGGAGTCCATTTCAGATTACGCAAATACGACGTGGTCGGCTGACGCTCCCCCTTGGGCCTGCCTCATTTCTCTATAATGTCCCTTACCATCTGAACCAGCGCTTTCGGGCTGAAAGGCTTTGTAATGTACCGTGCCACCCCGCATTTCATGCCGAGTTGCTTGTGGGTATCCTGACCCTTCGCTGTAAGCATAAATATGGGAATATTGTTCAGATCGGGGTCTTCTTTAAGAGAAGTACAGATATCCAGCCCGCTGACCTCGGGCATCATCCAATCCAGTATAATCAGGTCGGGCATTTCCTTTCTGATGACCTCTATGGCGTTTCTGCTTTCCCTGAGAGTAACTACACCTATTCCGGCCGCGCGCAGCCGGTCTTCTAGCATCATCAGAATAAAAGGTTCGTCATCAATAACAACTACCTTGCTCATTACGCCTCCGTGTACGGCAGGGACAGGGCTGCCAAGGCATCAAAAGAGGGACTCACCGGCGAAGCAGGCGGGGACGGCGCGGCAAAGGGCGGTATTATCAAAAACCCCTGAACATTCGCAACTCTTTTCATGCCTCAATTCCAGTCTATCACAAAAAAAGCGGATGATATACCTTAATAACGTGAGGCCATTAAAGAGATTCTGAGAGCACTAATTGCCACTGGAAAAAAAACCGACGATTTCCGATACCGGCAATTCACCCTGCGTGGAGTCGGAAAGTTTTTTCCATTTTAACCTCCCGGAATCAATCTCCTCATCGCCGATTATCAAAACGTATTCCGAGGCCAGCCTGTCGGCCCTTCTCATCTGGCTTTTGAGTGATGACTCGGGGTCTCCGACCTCAACCCATAGGCCCGCTTGCCTGAGATTGTCCGCGATGGCAAGTCCTTCGTCGTTGGCACGCTCCCCCATATCTGCTATAAAGACACGCGGTGCCGGCACTTCCTGCCCGGCAATATTTTTCAGTAATTCCACGATCCTTTCCATGCCCACGGCAAATCCAATTGCCGGTGTCTCAGGACCCCCGAATTCCCCGACCAGCCTGTCATAACGTCCACCTGCGGCCACGGCGTTCTGCGCTCCAAGATTCTCGCTTGTGACCTCAAAGGTCGTACGCGTGTAATAATCGAGGCCCCGCACCATGTCCGGATTTACAGTATGCGGAACCCCAAGGCGTGTGAGCAGCGACAGAAGCCTGTCAAAATGTTTCCTGCAGTCATCGCAGATATAATCGGTTACTTTCGGCGCCCCGCGACGGAGTTCAATGCAGCGTTCGACTTTGCAGTCAAGAATCCTCAGCGGATTCTGGGTGTACCTTCTTCTGCAGTCCGCGCATAATCCGTCAAGACGGCCGGAGAAAAAACCGAGCAATGCCTCCCTGTAACGGGGCCTGCATTCACGGCACCCTATAGAGTTCACCTGGAAGTTGAGAGTCGCCAACCCCAGCCTTGTGAGAAAGTGCCTGAGCATCGAGAGGATCTCGGCGTCCATTGCGGCCTGCGGTGAGCCGAAGGATTCGACACCGACCTGGTAGAACTGCCTGAACCGGCCTGACTGGGGTCTTTCATATCTGAACATGGGCCCGCAATAGTAATACTTCTGGGGCGAAGGGAGGTTGAAGAGGTGGTTTTCCACATAACTCCTGACGACAGAGGCCGTCCCTTCGGGCCTCAGTGATATGCTCCTGCCCCCCTTGTCATTGAAGGTATACATCTCCTTTTCGACGATGTCCGTGTTCTCCCCTATGCTCCGGGTAAAAACGTCGGTGGACTCCGCCACCGGCGTCCGTATCTCCTGAAAGCCGTAGGAAGAAAAAATCTCGCGGGCGACGGTTTCAACCCTCTGCCATATATAGATATCGGGAGTCAGGATATCCCGCATACCCTTAAGAACCTTATATCGCCCAGAAGAACTCACTGCGACTCCCCTTCCCGTTTCTCCCCTTCCCGGAGGGAATCGTGCTCAAGCATCATGGCGTGGCTCTCGATCAGCCTCTTAATCTCCTCCTTGAAATGCCGCCTTATGCCCTTAAGGTCCACAATGTCCTCGTGTATTTTTATGACGGACTCCTGGGCCTCCTTGATCAGACTGTCGGCCTTGAGTTCAGCCTCCTTGATGACGAGTTCTGCCTCTTTACGCGAATTTGTCTTGTAATCTTCGACCATCTGCTGGGCCGTCATGAGTGTTTCCCTCAACGTTGATTCCATATCCCGGTATTCCTTTATCTGGTTTTCCGCTCTCTGCACCCCTTCTTTGAGGGAGGCGTTCTCCCTGAGGAGTTCCTCCATCTCTTCCCTTACGACTTCCAGAAAAGCGTATACCTCTTCGACATCAAATCCCCTGAATTTCATGGGGAATTGCTTCTGCTGGATATCAAGCGGCGTGATTCTCATACTATCCTCCTCCGACCTTGTAACCGATTTTTATTAAGGTGGTAAC
>JBJKPE010000106.1:0-7623 GCA_046706685.1 Thermodesulfovibrionales bacterium
GATCAATGTGCTGTCCGTTGTCCAGCGCCCGCAGGGCTTGAACCTCGTAGACACGAGCAGTCTGATCGAGGAGGCCACCAGAGACTTCAAGAAGCAATTGAAGGCCCTTGAGGAAAAGGGAAAGGCCGCCAATCTCAGGATCAACACCGAGGTCGCTGTTGGGTGCCCCTCTAGAACGATCGCCAAGGCTGCAAAGGAGAAGGGCTGCCCATTTATACTGGTGGGACGCAAGCGCAGGTCGATGCTTTCGCGTTTGATTTTGGGGTCAGTTTCGCGCGCCGTGGCGTCCAGGGCGGACTGCAACGTTATTACTGTCAAAAAGGATTCAGGATCTGTCTCAAAATTGTTTTCTCCGGTGGAAGCCGTTTAATTAATCCGGTCGTGGTGCCGGATATTAATTGGACTTTCTTATCAGGATGGCAGTGCGCCCTTTAAAGAGGGAGAGTCGCCTTTAGATTCATCGCGTCCATTTATGTTTCATGACAGCGCCGACTTATTCCCTGAGAGAGCTTGGTCTGCTCTGGACCGGGTGGCAGGATAAAGCTGAAGAGAATGCAGGAATCCGAGCAGGAGAGGTCCGTAATACCCTTTGCGTGAATAATTGCCGTTTTCAGGTTTAAGGCTCATCCGTCCTTAAATGTCGCCATTGCTTCGGCGATCACTTCTTCAGGACAGTCCGAGTACTTCGGAGAAATATGCGTGATCACAAGTTTATCTGCATTAGCTTCCCTCGCTATCTTTCCGCACGTCCGGGCCGTGAGATGGAACCTCTCCATGGCACGGTCACGGTCTTTTTCCAGGAAATACGCTTCGCAGTAAAACACATCGGAGCCTTCCACCAGTGCGATCAGTCTGGCTTCATTTGTCCTGTTCATGGCGACGTCTGTGGCATATGAAATCTTCTGGCCTCTCGTAATAAGGGCGATATCCGAAAGTTCTCCGAGATTGTATGGTTTGCCCCCGGCGTCAATCACTCGTTCTTTGGGAGACTTTTCCCTCACGGCCCTCTTGAATGCGCTCAGCCAGGGGCCGACCGCAAGCCCCATTTTCAGGAGCCGGTCCCTGTCGATGTTTATGTGAAAGTTTTCCTCCAGCGAAAAAGCCAGACAGGGGATATCATGAGAAAGCCTTGACGCCCTGACCTTGAACAGGGGGTCCTGAAGCAGGGTACCGTCCGAGTGTTCCCTGTTGACAGCTTCCTTTTTGAATGCATTCTTTGCCTTAAATGCAGAGCGCGAAAGGGTTTTACCGCCGAAGGCGCATACATTAATGACGGCCGGGTAGTCTCTGATAAGATTCCAGGTGTAGCCCCTGAGTTTCCCCTCTACGTGTGCAATTATGCCGGGAGGACCATATACGGTGACTGGCGATACCCGTCTGAGGATCACGCGCAGGAGTCTGTCGAAGCCGATGAAGTGGTCCATATGGGTGTGTGTTACGAAGACGTCGGTGATTTTGTGAATCTCTGTCTGGCTGAGGTTGTGGATGTCCCCCAGATCGAACAGGATCGCCCGTTTCTCCCATGGAATGCTTACATACAGACATGGGTCCTCGAAACGGCCGTTTACGAGTCTGTGATTGAAGCCTGGTTTCATTCTTAATTATAAGGCTTAAACCATAAGGAATCGTATAATGATGTGATATAATAGTGCAAAGCGGCGGCATAGAGTTGCCGATGGTATTTTTTTTGAACATTTATCCTTTATTCCTGCAATGTTAGCGGATTTTAAGACGGAGGTCTTATGCCAGAACTAAGAAAAGATCCAATTGTCGGCCGATGGGTCATCATATCAATAGAGAGGGGAAAAAGACCTTCCGATTTCGTGTCCGTTTCCCAGAGAAAGAGAGGGGGGTTTTGCCCTTTTTGTCCGGGGAACGAATATACTACGCCGCCTGAGATCATGTCTTACAGACCAGCCGGCTCGCCGGCTAATTCGCCCGGGTGGACACTGAGAGTCATGCCGAACAAGTTCCCGGCCCTCCAGATATACGGCGATCTCGGAAAGACGGGGGAGGGCATGTTCGACAAGATGAACGGTATCGGGGCCCACGAGGTTATCGTCGAAACCCCCGACCACAATCTTTCACTGGCCACAATGCCGCAGAAGGCTGTGGAGGATGTGCTGTGGGCATGGCACGCAAGGTTGAGCGACCTGAAGAGGGACAAGCGCTTCAAGTACGTCCTTGTGTTCAAGAACGAAGGGGAAATCGCGGGGGCCTCTCTCGAACACACCCATACTCAGCTTATTGCACTCCCGATTGTTCCGTCGCTTGTGAAGGAGGAGATCGATTCAGCGAAACTTCACTATGAATATAAAGAGCGGTGTATTTTTTGCGATGTGATTACGCAGGAACTTGCCGACGGGAAAAGAGTCATTTATGAGAACGCCGGGTACGTAGCGCTCGCCCCTTTTGCGCCGAGGGCGCCCTTTGAAACCTGGATCCTGCCGAAGAAGCACGAGTCGACATTCGGCCCGGGGGAGAAGAGTTTTGGAGAGCTGGCGGAATTACTCCAGAGGATACTGAGGCAGATGGACAAAATACTCGATACGCCGCCCTATAATTTCGTCCTGCACATATCACCGTTCTACGATGAGGTGAACGAATACTATCACTGGCATATTGAACTTATGCCCAAGCTGACGCGGATCGCGGGCTTTGAATGGGGTTCCGGTTTTTATATCAACCCGACCCCTCCGGAGGAATCAGCGAAGTTTATGCGGGAAGCAAAGATATAAAAGACAGGATATGAGAATACTCATAGCGAGCCCCGAGGCGACCCCGTACGCAAAGACAGGCGGCCTTGCCGATGTGGCCGGCGCACTCCTGAAGGAGTTCCGCGCGCTGAAGGATAAGGCCTCCCTGGTGCTGCCGCTCTATAAGAGAATAGCCGAAAAATTCAGCCTGCACAGCACAGGGAAGTCTTTTACCGTACCTATGGGAGCCGTCAATGTCGAAGGGCGGGTATGGGTATCGGAAGATACCGGAAATCCCCAGGCATATTTCATAGAATGCGAAGAGCTTTACGGAAGAAAAGAGCTTTACGGCACCGCAAGGGGAGATTACCCGGACAACGCTCTGAGATTCGCATTCTTTTCGAGGGCTGTGCTGGAGACTTGTCTGGCGATGGACATCAGGCCCGATATCATACACTGCAATGACTGGCAGACCGGAATGCTCCCGCTTTACCTCCGGACTTTTTACAGGGACAGGGCGCAACTGAAAAAGACCGCCACCCTGTTTACGGTCCACAACCTGGGATACCAGGGTCTTTTTCCTCAATCGGACATCTCTTTGACGGGGATCGGGAATGAGTATTTTACCCCTGAAAGGCTCGAGTTTTACGGCAGGCTGAACTTTATGAAGGCAGGCCTGCTATATGCCGATCTGCTTAATACTGTCAGCAAAACGTATGCGGTGGAAATACTTGATGCTGAATACGGTTTCGGCCTGGAAGGGGTGTTGAGGATGAGGAGGCACGACCTTTACGGGGTCATCAACGGATTGGATTACGAGGAGTGGAATCCTGTATCCGACAAGTTCATTCCTGCGCACTACAGCGTGGACGGCCCGGCGGGCAAGGGCCTTTGCAAAAAAGGGCTCCTTCATGAGACAGGGCTCCTGGACGAGCACCGGCCTCTTTTCGGCATGGTGAGCAGGCTTTCGTCGCAGAAGGGGCTGGATCTTATATCCGACTCTGTCGACCGTCTGGTACGGCTGGGAGTCAACATCGTTATCCTCGGAAAGGGCGATGAGTACTACCAGAACCTTCTGCCGTCCCTGTCCGGAAAGCATCCCGGAAGGGTTTTCGTCAAGATCGGGTTCAGAGAGTCGCTGGCACATGCCATCTATGCAGGGTGCGATTTCTTCCTGATGCCTTCGAAGTACGAACCGTGCGGGCTCGGACAGTTGATTGCGCTCAGGTATGGAACAATTCCGGTCGCGCGAAAGACCGGCGGACTTGCCGACACTATCGAGGATTACGATCACCTTAGATCCAAGGGCACCGGGTTCCTTTTCTCCGGATATTCACCGCCCTCTCTGCTGGATGCCGTAAAGAGGGCCTTGTGTGTATACGCGGACCGGAAAAAAATGGATAAAGTGGTTTCTGAAGCGATGAAAACCGATTTTCACTGGATAAAGTCCGCACAGAAATATCTGGGGCTTTACTCAAAAGCTGTAAGGAAGGTGACCCGGTGAGTCTGAGGGCGAAGATTACACTCATGCTTTCGGGGGTGCTGGTCCTGATCGCTGTCTTTGCGTTCGGAACTATCATGATATTTGAAAGGATGAGCATCAATATGGGCAGCCTGCAGTCGGTTAGCGAGGAACATAAGCTCATAGGAGAACTCGAAAGAAAAGTATCAGGTTTCCTGGAGGCTACAAATGACTGGGGGTTGACCGGGGCGCCCCAATTCAAAAAATTGTATCAGGTGCGGAAAGACGACCTGTATAAGTCTTTTTCTGAGGCCGATACAGTCGTGTCTCAGAAGCAGGAGTTGCGGACTATAGAGGAAAAGTTCAGCCTGGCCAGCAGATACGCGGAGCTTGTTATAAGCAGCGGACATCCGGTGGGGAACCCTGAAGTCCATGGCTACCTCCGGCAGGTCGATCTGGCCGGTGCGGAAATCCTTGACGGGCTCGAGGCAATGCGTCAACGGTCGATCGGTGGAATTATGAGTATGGCTACCGCGGGCGATAAGATGAAGAGGGATATGACTTATTACCTTGCCGGCCTGATCGCCTTCAGTACTTTTATGGCGCTGTTTCTGATACTGAGAGTCAGGAGGACGATAGCGGAGCCGTTTCATGAACTTCTCAGGGCGACCGAAAGGATCAGCAAGGGAGAATTGTCATACAGGATCCGGATGAACCGCAGGGACGAATTCGGAATAATTGCGGACAGGTTCAACATTATGGTGGCGGACCTTGAGTCTTCCACCCGGGAGATCAACAGGAAACTGGCAGGCACGGAACTCATACTGGATGTTGCGCGGATAGCGGGTACGACTCTTGAGTTGAAGGAGGCTCTTGCCTTGATAGCCGAGACCATAGCCGGCAGGCTCCAGCTTGACAGCTGCGTAATTTATATGTTGAGGCCCGAGATGAATGCGTTCTGCCTTGAAGCCACGAACAAGACTGGAGCGGAAATGAGAGATGCCTGCTTATCTTCCGATACAGAGGTCGTAAAGGCGATACTTAGCAAGGCGGGACCCGTTGAAGTGGACGGGGGCACTCTGTACAGAGGGCAGGAGGATAAGTCGCCGGAGGGGAACAGATCATGCCTGGGTGTTCCCATAATACGCGACAACACATGCAAAGGGATTTTGTTTGTGAGGAGCACGTCAGCCAGGGTTTTTTCCGAGGACGAGAAAAATACGCTGATGATCCTTGTACATACGATAGGATCGGTAGCCCAGAATGCCGAACTCTACCAGTCGACCAAAAGACAGCTCCAGAAACTTACGGTACTGTATGAGCTCAGCAGGGCTGTGACCTCGGTCCTCGATCTTCACAGTCTGCTGACCAAGACGGCGCTCGAAATTACGCGACTGTTGAATTCCAGGGGATGCATTATAAGGCTGCTTGAAAATGGCCGGCTTACGGTCAAGTCCCATGTCGGGCTTCCCGAAGGTGCGGAAGACGACATAGAGCTCCCCCTTGGGTCGGGAATAGCGGGCACTGTTGCCGAAAGCGGCAAGCCGATGCTCGTGGAAGACGTTTCCAGGATGCCCGGGGGTTTGAGAGTGCCGGGGATAAAGGTGAGGTCTGTCATCTGTGTACCTCTGAAGGTGGGCGAGTCGGTAATAGGGACCGTCGGCCTTTTCGATAAATTCGATGAGGATGGAAACCCGGTGCCTTACACCGCTGATGACCTGAATACAGTCGAAGGTTTTGCCCTGATTTCCGCCATAGCCATCGACAAGTCGAAGATCTATGAAAACGAGGTGAAAAGGGAACGGGAGGCCAGCGAAGCGAGGAAGAGAATGGATATACTCTTCGACAGCGTACAGGGGGGGATTATCACCCTGAACAGGGACTACAACATAATTTCGGCCAACAGATATGTCGAAGACTGGGTCAATATGACCGGTGAAGAGCTGGTCGGTCGGAACTGCCTTGACATCTTCCACGATAAAATCGGCATATGTCCCCACTGCGCTGCGAAGGCGACCTTCGATACGGGCGAGATAAATTCCATCATGCAGTCGAGGGGAGTGAACTATGCGGAGCTTACCGCATATCCCGTAAAGACGGAAACCGGGAAGATAGAGGAATGCGTCGTCTTTATACTTGATATCACCGAGAGGGTATTGTATCAGGAGGAGACCCTCAGTCTGTACAGGGAGGTGATACAGACCAAGGAATACCTTGAAAGCATCATCGAAAATTCCGCCGATGCGATTGTGACTACGGACATGGATGGAATCATAACCTCCTGGAACCAGGGCGCGGAGAAGACGTTCGGATTCAGCGAGAGCGAAGCCATGGGCAATTTCCTGCCCTTTATCCCGGATTTCCTTATGGACAAGGAAAAAATTTTCATGGAGAGAATCAGAAAAGGAGAGGTCCTAAAGGACATCGAGACGCTGAGGCGCAGGAAAGACGGAGCTATCATCGAGGTGAGTCTCACCCTTTCCCCGATCAAGGATGCAGCGGGCGAAGTGATCGGGATAAGCGGGATTTCGAGGGATATATCGGAAAAGAAGAATGTCGAAAAGGAGTTGATACGGCGCAATCAGGAACTCTCCAGGCTTTTCTTTATCAGCTCGGCCATGAGGGGGACACTGGAACTCGACAAACTGCTGCGAATGGTGCTGGTTGCAGTCACGATGAGCGACGGGATGGGCTTCAACAGGGCGATCCTTTTTCTTGTCGATGACACAAAGAGGGTACTGAAGGGCGCGATGGGCGTGGGGCCGGCGAGTCCTGAAGAGGCATGGAAGATATGGGACGACCTGTCGATGCAGAAGAAGACCCTCGATGATATCATGCAGGATGTCGCCACCCAGCCGCTCAGCAAAGACTCCTTTCTGGACAGGCTGACCATGTCGATCGAGATCCCCCTAGATGAAGACACGCTGCTGACAAGGACGGTGGCGGAAAGGAGGTCCTTCAACGTGACCGAGGTGAAAGGGGAGTCCCCGGCTGATCTGATCCTCATCCAGCAGCTAGGCACGCAGGCGTATGCTGTCGTCCCTCTCGTATCCAGGGACAAAGTCATAGGTGTTATATGGGTCGACAATTATTTCAACAGAAAGCAGATTACCGACGAAGACATGAAATTCCTTGCCAGTTTTTCGAACCATGTGGCTTCCGCGATCGAAAATGCACGGCTTTTTGAAAAGGTGAAGATGGCGGAACAGCAGCTCGAAAATATCTTCGAATCGATGTCCGACATGGTATATTTCAACAGCAAGGACTATGTAATACAGAGCGTAAACAAGGCTGTGAGCAACAAGATCGGACTCCCGCCCTCAGAGATTATAGGGAAAAAATGCTATGAGGTGTTCCACGGCATGAACGAACCTTATGAAAAATGCCCTCACCATAAGACGGTGAATACGAAAAAGGCCTACATCGAGGAACTCGACGATCCCTACATGGGGGGCACTTTTCTTA
>JBJKPE010000107.1:0-3311 GCA_046706685.1 Thermodesulfovibrionales bacterium
AAGCGACTATGGCCACAGAGTAGATCATGACTGCTTCAAGCCCGTTACAGCCGAATTTTACATCAAGCGAGATGGCCGGCAGCTGCAGCACCGAGCTATGCACAACGCAGGGTATGCTCAGAATTCCCAGGATTTTGGCGGTTGCGAGCACCACCCCTTCCGTATACGCCCCATTTACGTCTATTATTTTCTGCAGAGGGGTGTAACCGATTATAAAAAAAAACGCGCCCATCAGGGCCAGATAAGTGAGGGCGAACCGCCCTATACCGACAGAATTCCCGTCGCCTCTTTTTTCTGCCGTCTTTTTCTTAGGGTTTGTCCTGTTCCTGCTCATGATCCGGACTCCATTATCCGTTAAAAAGCATTTTGGCCGCGGATCAACACGAATGGACACCGATCTTATTCGTATTTATCTGTGGTTGACTGCCATTCATAGGATTATACAATAACCGGCAGGGATTCGTAAAAAGTCCCGGTTGTCACTCCCTGCAAAGTAAAGCGCCTCTATTAACGGTCATAATTATTACACCCCGTGGTCTCTGCGACCGGTCTAAATTTCCGTCATTTGCCGGCCCTCACGGGGAATCTTTCCGAAAGGATTCCCGCTCAGCACTCCACGGGAATGACGGCGACGTCGCTACCGCTTCCTGGCCTTGAAGTGACCGCTCTTCCCGCCGCTTTTTTCTGTTAAGAAGACTGCGGAGATTACCATTTCCCTGTCGACGGCCTTGCACATATCATAGATGGTCAGCGCTGCCGCCGCAACAGCTGTCAAAGCCTCCATTTCGACGCCGGTTTGGCCTGTGACCTTCACCCGGGACTGAATGACAACCGCGGATTCTTTGTCGTCGATCTCGAAATCCAGGTCAACCGAGGTGATATTAAGAGGGTGGCACAGGGGAATGAGTTCAGGCGTCTTTTTTGCGGCCATGATCCCAGCGATGCGCGCCGTGGCCAGCACATCACCCTTTGCTATTTTCCCGTCTGCGATCAGCTGAAGAGTTTCCCGTTTCATACCCACGGACCCCTTCGCCGTCGCCTCCCTTAAGGTCACGGGCTTCCCGGTAACGTCAACCATCCTGGCCCTGCCTTTATCGTCTATATGGCTGAGCTTGCTCATCCGCCTATCTTTGACATGGGCCTTCTGCCGGTCGAGTCAACAGTAAGATCGTGAGGTGCCGGTATCCTGCGGCCTTTGGCCCGTAATATGGCTTCCGGAGAAAGGTCTCTGAAACGGTGGCCTTCCGGCTTGATCTCCACTGCCAGACGGAGAAGACGTGCTATTTCAGAATCAGGGGCCCCGTTTCTCAGTGGAGACATCAGGTCAATCTCGGTTTCGGAAAAAAGGCAGGGCCTCAGCTTTCCGTCCGCCGTCAGCCGCAGCCTGTTGCAATCTTCACAAAAGTGGTGGGTGAGAGCGCTTATAAAGCCTACTACGCCTTTGGCACCTTTCAGTCTGAAATATCGTGACGGACCGTTTTTCCTCGTGCGGACAGCTGTGAGGGTGGAAAAGGCCTCTATCGTCTTTCTTATCTCATCGGTGGCGATATATCTTTCAGGACTCCAGAAGTCGATGCATGCAGAAGGCATGAATTCGATGAACCTTACCTGGCAATCCGAATCGAGGGTCAACCGGGCGAAAGCCTCTATCTCGTCATCGTTTATTCCCCTCATGGGGACCATGTTTATCTTGACCGGATGCAGGCCCGCCTTTTCTGCCGCTGAAATTCCACGCAGAACGTCCCGGAGTTCTCCCGTCCTCGTGATTTGCCGGTACCTTTCCGGGGCGAAGGAGTCTATGCTGATGTTAACCCTGTCAAGCCCTGCCGCCGAGATTTCCGGTGCGAATCTTTTCAGAAGGACACCGTTCGTGGTCATGCTGAGATCTTCGATGCCGGCGATTTTCTTAATCGAGGATATGAGAAAGACAACGTTTTTCCTGGTGAGGGGCTCTCCGCCGGTCAGCCTGACTTTTCTCACCCCCAGGGAGGCCGCTACCTGTACGATCCTTATAATTTCCTCGTAGCGGAGTATATCTTTGTGCCCGCAGGGGAGGATCCCCTCTGCGGGCATGCAGTAGACACATCTGAGGTTGCAACGGTCGGTGATAGACACCCGAAGGTAGTCTATTACCCTGAGGAAGTTATCCTTGAGCATCTTTTTACTTCTTTCTGCCCGGTTTTTTCTCTATTTCGGCGATTTTCTTCCTTGCTGCCGCTGCCTCCTTGGAATCCGGGAACCTTCCGATGAGTCTCTTCAGAATGATTGTCCCCGTCTTGGCGTCTCCTATATCGGTGAACGCCAGCCCCTGCTTCAACATGGCAGCGCTTGTCTTGGCGCTGCCGGGATACTTTTTGAGCAGAGTTTCATAGGCCAGGATGGCACCTTCGTAATCCTTTTCAGAATAGTAGGTTTCGGCTATCCAGAACTGCGCGTTATCGGTGAGATTGTTCTTGGGATAATCCTTAATGAAAGACTCGAATTTCCGACGAGACTCCTTGTATTTCTTCTCCTTGAAAGCCTGGTAAGCCTCGTCATATGCCTTCACCCTATCATTCTCAGAGCTCTTTGCCTGGGGCGGTTGCCCCTGCGATGTCGTTGCTTTGACCGACTGTTCCTGGCCGCTCTTTACTGGAGACGCTGCAGGAGTCGGAGAAGGTCTTTCCTGTTCTCCCGATGCCCCGGTCTGAGGGGGCGTGGTACCTGCGGTGGCCGCCGGTGCCCCTCCGAGTCTGTCGCTGAGGGCCTTTACCTGGGCCTCAAGCCCCTGTATCTGGGTCCTCAGGAGATCACGGTCCGTACCAGCGTCCTTCAGTGTTTTTTCCGTGTAATACTTGCTCTCTTCGAACCTGCCGCGAAGAGCCTGAAGGTCCTCGGATATCTGCGTGAGTCTCGAATTTATGTCCGCCTGGCTTTCACGGACCGCGCCGAGGGAGCCTTCCCTGCCCGACTTCAGTGATCCGAGTTCCTGCGTGGCGGTGTCTGTCTTCTGCTTCAGGGCATCAAGCCCCTTTTGCATCTCGAAGGAATTTCTCTGCAGATCGTTGATGTCCTGCCTCATAAGGTCGATATCCCCGCTTGACGCGCAGGCTGTGAGTGAAACGAGCAGCAGTAGGGAGAGAACGGTCTTCACAGCTATTTGCCCGCCTCACCAAGGATTACAAAATGGGCCCTTCTGTTTTTTGCCCAGCAGGCTTCATTATGCTCGGTGCAGAGCGGTTTTTCCTCGCCATAGCTCAGCGTCTGGATCCTGGAGGAAGGAACCCCCAGAGAAACAACGTAATCCTTGACCGCCTTGGCCCTTCTGTCTC
>JBJKPE010000108.1:0-5372 GCA_046706685.1 Thermodesulfovibrionales bacterium
ATGTTCTCCGGCAGCCTTTCCCAATATAAGAAGACACCGGCCGGAAAAGCTATAAGGGCCTGCATCATCGAGATTTCGGAATACCTGGAATGTTCGCTTGTAAAAGGAAAGAACGACTCCTGCATGGGCGATTACGCAGCCAAGGAATCGGCCAGGAAGGAACATACAAAGAAGGCGATCGATCTGGAGTAACTGGATGCCGGCTGCTGAAACGGCAATCGGGAGATGCGGCGAAAGGCGTTATCCTTCGCCGCATCCGCCTCAGATACTTTCGATGGTCTTAATGAGTGCCTCGGCTTTTTTTATGCTTTCGTAATACTCACGTTCCGGGTCGGAATCGGCCACAATCCCTGCCCCGGCCTGGATATAAGCCCTGCCCTCCTTTATCAGGAACGTTCTTATGATGATATTGAGGTCCATGCTGCCGTTGAAACCTATGTATCCTACAGATCCCGTATATGATCCCCGCCGGACCGGTTCAAGTTCATCGATGATCTCCATGCACCTGACTTTTGGAACGCCCGTGATCGTCCCTCCCGGGAAAGTCGCCCTTATCACATCAAAACAATCCTTTCCTTCTGCGAGTACTCCCCTGACGTTCGAGACGATATGGATAACGTGGGAGTATTCCTCTGTAATCATGAGTTCGTCCACAGCTACCGTACCATAGTCCGCAACTCTCCCAAGATCGTTCCTTTCCAGGTCGATAAGCATTATGTGCTCCGCTCTTTCCTTTTCATTCAGGAGAAGTTCAGCACGCATCATTTCGTCTTCCCTGAGATTGCCGCCCCGGGGCCTCGTGCCCGCAATCGGCCTTGTATCGACTACCCGGCCGTTGACTCTTACCAGTCTTTCCGGAGAAGAACTTGCTATCTGATACTGACCGAAGTCGACGAAGCATGAGAATGGCGAAGGATTTATCTCCCTGAGGATGCAGTACAAATCCCAGGGGTCTCTGTCGCGGACGTCTGCAGAAACACGGAGAGACAGGTTTGCCTGGAATATATCGCCGGAGGCAATATATTCCTTCGCTTTCTTCACCATTTCGATGTACCCGTCCCTGCCGGTATCATGGGTAATGACCGCCCGCGAACCTCCGGTCTCGCCTCGCGGCAGCGGAGCCTCCGCGGAAGACGAAGGCCTGCCCCCGACAATCCTTTCATATATATCGTCCGCAACCTCTTCCGCCTTCCTTACAAGAGCTTCCGGAGCATTACTGTCCCCGCAATATCCCAGACCCCTCTCCCGCGCACCCGGGCAGACAATGACCCAGCATTTCTTTTTTACATGATCGAAGGCCACCACCCTGTCCAACATAAAAAAATGAGCATCAGGCAGGTGGAGGTCGTCAACGGAATTATGGGGAAGTTTTTCGAGATATCGTGCAAAGTCATAGCTCAGCATCCCGGCAGCCCCCCCCTGAAAAGGGGGAAGCCCGGCAATCTGCTTCTGCCTGTATCCGGCAACCAGTTCTCTCAACCTCTCGATGGGGTGTCTGAAAGACAGGCCCTTTCTGCCGCCCAAATCCGTTTCTATCAACCCGTCTTTCACGGTAAATATAAGGTACGGATCAATGCCGATGAACGAATATCGTGCAATGTTTTCCGGTCCCTTGACGCTCTCGAAAAGGAGGCTGTTTGGCGTCCTGAGGCGGTTGTACATGACACAGGGGCTTTCAAAGGGTATTTCCCTGAATACGGGGAGAAATCCGTCTTCAGCAACAATCATCCCAGGGGTCGTTTTGCGGGAAGTCATCTGAAAAATCCGTTTTCAGCCAGCTGCGATCTCTCTTTGTATGCGTTCTATCGCCTTCAGCGGATCGCCCTGATTGAGTATGGCCCTTCCCATCACGAGATAATCCGCTCCTTGACAGATCGCCTCTTTGGGGGTCATTGTGCGCATCTGGTCATCAGGCTGGGTCCAGGACGGCCTGATCCCAGGAGTAACAATGAGGAACCCATTTCCGCAGTGGCCCCTGATAACCTCTGCCTCCCTTCCGGAAGCAACGACGCCGTCAAGGCCGGCCTTCAGGGCCAGCCCGGAAAGATGTCTGACGTGGGTTCTGAGGCTGTGCTGAACCCCTATTTCATCCTTCAGGACGTTGCCCGAAATACTGGTGAGAACAGTCACAGCGAGTATCCTCGGCCTGCTCAGGTTCTCCCTCAGACATACGTTCACCACCTCGTCGCTGCACTTTTTCATCATGTCAAGACCACCGGAGGCATGCACATTGAACATGAAAACGCCAAGCCTCGCAGCAGCGACGCCAGCCCGGGAGACGGTATTGGGTATGTCGTGGAATTTCAGGTCGAGGAACACCCTCTTGCCGCGCTGGTGGATCTCCCTTAAAATGGAAGGGCCCGCCACAGTAAATAGTTCAAGTCCAACTTTAAATATATCGATATAATCCTTGAATTTATCGACAATTTCAAGCGCATAACCATATTCAGGAACATCGAGCGCAAGAATTATCCTGTCGTTCGGCTTGCCCTCCCGCGTCACTCTGCCACACTCCGGACAGCCTTCTGTTCCTTGCGTATATGCCGATCAAAAACTATCTGTGACCAGGTTTCCATCAGATCGTAGACCGCCATAATCCCTCTTTCATCCGTCCACTGCCCGGTCATTTTGTCGACTTCTCTTATTGAATACTCATTGGATTCGACTTCCAGAGCGTACAAAAGCCCCAAATGGACTTTGCTTACGCTCGAACTTTCGTCGTTTATCACGCCTTTAAATGTAAGAGTCCCGGCGTCTCCAAGCATGATTTCTTCATTGAGCTCCCTGTACAGACCTTTAATAATTATATTCGGATCTGCATTATCCGGCAAAGAAGGGTTGATATGCCCGCCTATGCCGAGAGAATACTTGTTATGCAGTCTTTTTTCGGTCTGTCTCGAAGTTCTTTTGAGGAGAAGAAGATTATCGCGGCAACGAATAATGACATAGGGAATAACCTGTTTAAGGCCAAAATCATATTCTGCATCCCGCCGCGGAACAAACAGGTGATCCATCAATATCTGCTCAAAAAAACCTTCGAGGTTGTCCGTCACCAGACCTTCTCTGCCTTGCAGGAATGACTCCACCAATTCTCTTCTCACAACCAATACCTGTTCCGACATTAACCTCTCAGCTCCTCTTCATGTTAGTGCACTGAACTGTAAGACAGGAGCGCTAATCGCCCTCCTTCTTCTGAATTAATGAAACTGCAAGGTAAAAATAATGCTGACATTTATTATACACGACATCGCAGCGGAGCATCGAGTCAGGCCGGGCAAACCGGAATAACAGGTCAGCCAGGGGTTCACCTATTCAGCTGCCGCAGTAATATATGGGCCCCAAGGCCTCTTTTCAAAAAAAAAGGCGGCCTTCACGGGACCGCCCTTTTCATTCCTGCAAGATCGTCGGGTTCTACGCGGCTACACCCTCTTCGAGTTCCTTGAGCCAGCGCAGCCTTGACCCGTTGATGGTAGAGATATTTATATCTTCGTTAAACTTTTCGACATCCACGTCGAGATCCTTGTCTCTTCTGAATGGACTAAAGGACGCCTTCACCGTGCCCTTCAGCGCTTTTTTGATCTCTGTGTCCCTGGGCATCTTCAACGCAGACCCCATTGCCTTGGCAACGGCAATGAATATCCCGGAATGAGAAAGCGCCGCACCGGCAGGTTCGACAGCTTTTTTCACTTCTTTCAACCTTCCGGTATAATCCACGATCGTGCCTTCCGATTCGAGGGCTGAAACCGAAGGAAGAACAACATCGGCCTCCTTCGCAAGTCCGGTCATGTGTGACGCCTGGACAACCAGAAACTCCGTATCAGGCCTCTTGCTGACAGGCACTTCACCTATCACATAGAGCACTTTTGAGGGAGCAGAAACCATCTCCCCGAATTTCTTCCCTTCCGTCGTGAGGCCCATAAGCACCACACCTTTCGCATTTGCCTCAAGGGGAACCGAAAAAGCCTCAGACTTTATAAGTGAAAGGTTCACAGCGGCCTTGTATAGAGAAGGGGCAGCAAGAATCACCGGTGATTTCGCCGCAATGAGGAGGTCTGCGGCGTTCATCGCCTCGTCCGAGGGATCGACGGATGTGAGGGCCTCGATCATCTCCTTCGGTGCCTTTACGCCCTTGGAGATCATCGCCTGGGCAAGTTCCTCAAGCTTTTTCACTTCGTCACCCTTCAGGTTCGCCGTCGCCTTCGACGCGATCTTCGGAGCGCCTGAATTGATAACGATAAGTTTCGCACCGTCATTGTTCATCTTCTTTCTGATCACGGCATCAAGGGCGGGAAGAACCCTGGTCCACTGATCCGGCGCCGTCCCCGCGAGGATGAAGAGATCGGCCTTCTGCAGGTCAGCCGCACCGTTCTTCAATGAATCGTAATCCGAATAGAGGGTTACAGAAGAATCGACGTTCTTCGTCTTCACCACGTCGGCCGCCAGCCTCTTCAGCAAAAGCGCGTCCTCATTCAGAATATTTGCGCTGCTGATTATCGCCGCCTCCGGGCCGGCTGCTTTCAGTTTTCCGGCAACCGTATCAAGTGCGTCCTCCCAGGTAGTCTCACGGAGTTCGCCGTTCACCCTCTTCATAGGCACGGTCAGTCTCATCTCGCTGTTCAGACTGTCGAAGCCGAACCTTCCCCTGGCGCAGATAAATCTCTCAGCAGTTCCCTCGGCGGCGCCGGAGTTAATCTTTATTACTTCCCCGTCTTTTGTGCTGACCGTGATGCTGCATCCGTTCCCGCACGAAAGACAGACGGAATCCGTTTTGACATATTCCCATTCCCGGCCCTTTCTCCAACGGTCCGCTTCCAGAAGGGCGTTTACCGGGCAGGCGTCCACGCAGCTTCCGCAGAAGGTGCAGTTCGACTCCTGCAGCGGCCTGTCCTCGGCAGTTACAACCTTGGCGCCGACGCCCCTGCCCGAAAACTCCAGCACATTGGTGTCCTGGGACTGGCAGACCCGTATGCACCTTCCGCAGAGCACGCAGTAGTCGGGGTCCCTCTTGATGAAAGGATTGGCCTCGTCTATCGGATAGCCGAACTTTTTCCTCGAAAAGCTCGATTCTTTTATTCCAAAATCGTATGCATATTGCTGCAGGTTGCAGACCCCGGCCTTTGTGCAGGTCATGCAGTCAAGGGGGTGCATGGACAGGATTAGGTCTACAACGAACTTTCTGACCTCCTGGACCTTCTCGGTTTTAGTATTGACCACCATGCCTTCCTTGGCCTTGGTGGTACAGGCTATCATGGGCGACTTCATACCTTCTATCTCCACGAGACAGAGCCTGCAGGCCCCGATGCCCTTCATTCCCTTCAGATAGCAGAGGTTCGGGATATGGACCCCGGCCTCGGCCGCCGCCTCAATAAGGT
>JBJKPE010000109.1:0-4046 GCA_046706685.1 Thermodesulfovibrionales bacterium
CAGAAGTTTGATGACGTTTTTCACCAGTCCTCCAGAGAAGTGGTGGGCCCACCAGGACTCGAACCTGGGACCAACCGGTTATGAGCCGGTAGCTCTACCAGCTGAGCTATGGGCCCTGAGGGAACAAAAACGGGCATCTCTCTTGCCGCACCCGCAACTTGTTAATATAATTCCAGCTGTCGGCATAAGTCAAGGCCTCTCTATGAACTCCCTGAGCCATTTACTCCTCGACGGGTGCCGCAACTTCCTTATGGCCTTCACTTCTATCTGCCTTATCCTCTCGCGGGTCACGTCAAGCTCCTGCCCGACTTCTTCGAGGGTATGCGGCGCATCTTCTCCAAGTCCGAACCTCCTCTTCAAGATGCTTCGTTCCCTTTCGCTAAGTGAATCCAGAGCCTTTTCAATATGCCGCTTCATATCGTCCTGCATTGCGACATCAAGGGGGGATAAGGCCGATTTGTCCTCGATAAAGTCGCTGATATGGCTTTCCTCGTCCTCGCCCACAGGGGTCTCAAGGGAGATGGGCTCCCTCGATATCCGCAGAAGAGTCCTTACTTTTTCCGCGGAGATATTCAACCTAACCGCTATTTCTTCCGGTGAAGGCTCCCTCCCGTTTTCCTGGACAAACTCCCTCATTACCTTTGCCATCATACCCACCGCCTCGGACATATGAACAGGAATTCTTATCGTCTTTGACTGCTCGGCGATCGCCCTGGAGATTGCCTGTTTTATCCACCATGTGGCATAAGTACTGAACTTGTATCCTCTCCTGTAATCAAATTTATCCACCGCCCGCATGAGCCCTACATTGCCTTCCTGTATCAGATCGGAAAAACCCAGCCCCCTGCCGAGATATTTTTTGACTATGCTGATGACCAGTCTCAGGTTTGCCTCTATCAGAGCGTTCTTGGCCTCCCTGATCCGTTTCTCGCCCTCATCGATCGTCTTCACGGCCCCCCGCAGCTCATGGCAATCCATGCCGACAGCATTTTCCATTTCGGCGATGTTCCTTCTATATTCGGAATAAGCCGCCATAAGGCCACCGACTTCGCCGGTTTCCTGTTTGATTTCTGCGCCGCGTGGCGCTGCAGTGTCATCTGCCCGGTCAATATCCAGCCCCAGTAACCTGGCTTTTTTCACGACTGCGCTTATTTTCGAGCGAAACGCTTCCATTCCGGCCAGCGCTTTTCTGATTTCATCCGAAAAGGCTGCTGTCACTTCATCCCTCAAGCCCATTTGGCACAAATCCCTGTATATGAGCTCCATATTCCCCGAAAGTTCGTCCACAATCTTTTCCCTCGCAGTATCGTTGTCGTGCGCCCTTCTTGCAAGCAGGCGGCTTCGCTCTTCCGAGAGGGATCTGATGCTGATAGTACTGCTGACAAACTGTCCTCTTTTCCTTTTAAGTTCGTCCTCCGGCTCGTCTTCTCCGATGGATATGATTTCCTCCAGTGGCGCCTCACCGATTTCAACCAGCTTCCCGAGATCGACCAGTTTCTTTAATACGAAAGGCAAAGCGAAAATAACTTTTGCTACTTTCTCCTTCTCGACTTCTATCCGGGCGGCTATCGCTACCTCACCTTCCCGCGTCAGCAGAGGTACCTCTCCCATTTCCTTAAGATAAATTCTCACCGGGTCCGGCCCTTCCTCCTGGATCAGCGAATACCCGGCGCCGCCCTCCTCCGTTCCGGCGTTCTGATCCTCGTCGTCAGTTTCCTCCGGCCGATCGCCATCAAACGCTTCCAGGTACTCGTCACGTTCAGTCATAATTCCGCTTTCCTCATAAATTTTTTCTTTTCCACGATGAGATCATTAAGGAGCCTCAGATTGCCGGATAGCTCCGCCGAACGTATCTTTTCATCGAGTTTACGCTTTCTGATCATCCTGATGCAGTCCGTTATATTTTCGTCAACATGCTCAAGGTCGAATCCCGGGTCAACAGACAGTTTCGTCAAAATCCGTCTTTCACTTTCGTCGGCCGATTCCAGGATACCCGAAACATTTCCGCCGTCCGATAAGGACGCAATTTTTCCGAAAAGGGACCGCACAGTGTCGTCCCTGAGTTCCCCGATGTTGAGCTCTGAAAATACGTATTCGACTTTTTCAGGAAAAGCGATTACGGCGCTGAGCAGAAGATGCTCCTCGTTCTTCAAAGACCCGGTTTCTACCCCCGGCCGGCCTCCGCTGTCGGTTGATTTGGTACGGATCCTCCTGAACTCCTCTCTCAATGTCCCCTCATTTATCCTCGTCCCGTCGGCCAACTCTATGAGCATTTCATCCGCCAAAAGCAGATCCTTCACCTCCGAAATAAGAGTGAGCACTTCTCTCACTGCCTCAGTCCCCCCGCTACGCGATAGACCTAACATAAAATCCACGACAGTCTTTGCGTTCTCGATCAGTCCCTGGAACGCCTGGCCCCCGTATTTCCTGATATAGCTGTCAGGATCTTCACTGGCAGGCAGCACCAGGATCCGCGTGGTGAAATCATGACGCAGGATGGCCGGAAGCGACCTCTTCGCCGCGGATACCCCCGCTGCGTCTCCGTCAAAAACAAGAAGGGCCCTGTTCGTCAGGTTCCTCAATTTCTTGATCTGCCCCGCCGTCAGCGACGTCCCGAGCGGCGCAACGGCATTCCTGAGCCCGTATTGATGACAGATAATTACATCGAGGTACCCCTCCACTATCATTACCCTGTTCTGCCCGCGTATTTCATCCTTGGCTGCAGAAAGACCATACAGGGCATCGGACTTCTTGAATACCGCAGTCTCGGGAGAGTTGATATATTTCGGGTTGATGTCCCCCAGCGCCCTGCCCCCAAAGGCAACAACCCCTCCGCTCATGCTCATGATCGGGAACATCAGCCGCTGCCTGAACATGTCATACAAACCCCTGTTTCCCTTTACAGCAAGTCCCGCGTCCATGATAACCTCATCATCGAAACCCTTTTTCCTGAGATGCTTAAGGAGACTGTCCCAGCCGGGCGGAGCATATCCCAGCATGAAGGATTCGCTTGACTCCGGAGCAATGCCCCTTTGCTTCAGGTAGTCGAGGGGCATCCTGGAATTAAGCAATTGTCCGGCAAAAAATGCGCCAGCCTCGCGCATGGCATTTCTTATCTTCTCTTCCTTCCGGAAGCTCTTTTCATTACTGCCGGGCAGGGGCAGGGCTATCCCCGCCTTCTTGGCAAGCAGGCTGACAGCCTCCGGAAAAGAGAGATTTTCATAGGCCGCGACAAATGCAAAAACATCCCCGCCGGCGCCGCAGCCAAAACAATGAAATATCTGTTTCGGCCCACTGACCATGAACGAAGGGGTTTTCTCTGAGTGGAAAGGGCAAAGCCCCTTCCAGTTCTGGCCCGATTTTTTAAGTTGGACATAGCCTGATATGAGGTCTACAATGTCCAGCCGAGACTTAATATCTTCAAGAAGAGTGGAAGTCTTCATAACTTTCCCGCAGGTAAGATCATTTTACCATGAAGCCGAACGAAAATTGTCTGGGCAGGAAAAGCGGTGGCAGAGCACGCAATAAGAGCACCTCGTCAGCCGGGTTCGTTTCCCGTCGTACGACAGCTCTCATTGTGTTCTTGAAAAATAAAACTCTTACCTTTTTTCTGAACAATGGCAAGAGAAGGGGATGGCAAAAACCATCCCCGCGAGGTTTCTTCAGTTGATCCAGACGACCGACCGCGGATTATTCTCTTTCTATCGTCCTGATGTGCACCAACCGGACTTACGCTCCGTCCTGCCTGAACAAGGCCGGCCTTGCATTATCGACGGAATATCCGCGTACTGATTCGGGAATCTTCTACCGCACCGATACCCTGACCCTTTTCATGGCCTTTTTACGGGCGGCGATGGCTTTCTTTTTTTTCTTCACACTAGGCTTGTCATAGTGCTCTCTCTTCTTTATCTCGGAAAGTATCCCTTCTTTTTCGCACTGCTTCTTGAACTTCTTCAGCGCGTTTTCGAAGGAATCATTTTCCCTCACCCTAATTGAGGGCATTCATCTATCACTCCTCCCTGTCTGAAATTTTTTAGATTGTAGCA
>JBJKPE010000110.1:0-10406 GCA_046706685.1 Thermodesulfovibrionales bacterium
AGTCCTTGACAAACAGGACGTTATTTAGGTTTAATGAATATCACCCGCTCACGCGAAACAGGCTCGTAGCTCAGGGGGAGAGCGCTACCTTGACACGGTAGAGGTCGGCGGTTCGAAACCGCCCGGGCCTACCATTAACCCCGTGAAATATCGGGGTTTTTTCATGCTCAAAAAAGGTCCATGGACAAATCATGAACAAAATTTTCAACTGATTTCTTCCTTCCGGCTTCTTGCGTATTGCGGAGAGGTTCGGTATCCATTCAGTTACGGGTACACAACGAAGAAAGTCGTAGCGACCCTTCGCGGAGACCCGCTACGGATTCCGGACAAGCCGGAATGACAAATTTGGGCAGAGGGCCTTTTCTGTCATTCTCGCAAGCGAAGCGCGTCGGGAATCCTTTTGCGGCCACCCCCTGATTTAACCCGTAACTGAAGGGATACGAGGTTCGACTTTTTACTCTTGACTTTTATTTCACTATAATCTATAGTTTCACCAAATGGTGAAACTAGCTACTTCAGTGAAACTATCAAATGGGAGGGAAATACCCGGAAAAGGCGAGGAAAGCGCGAGGGCTGTCCTCGCCGGAGTACCGTTTATCGAACTGCTTGATTCAGAATCTGAGGCCAAGTGGGGCGATAAGGTAGTCGATCTTTTAATCAATGCCATGGTCTCCGGAAAGCCTGTTAAATTCCTGATTGAGGTAAAGTCGCAGGGTGAGCCCCGCCTCGTCCGAATGGCTGTCGCGCAACTGAAAGATTATATAGGAGACGCTAAGGACTCCTACGGCATCCTTGTTGCTCCTTTCCTGAGTGATGCCAGCAGGCAGATATGCAGAGAAGCCAGGGTTGGCTGCATCGACCTTGCAGGCAACGCATTTCTTTCCTTCCGAAATATCTTTGTAGACATAAGCGGAAAACCCAACCCGTTCCCTGTTTCCCGTCTTTCTAGGTCCGTCTTTTCTCCCAAATCGAGCAGGGTCCTGCGTGTCCTGCTGGCCGATCCTTCAAAGAGGTGGTATGTTGAAGAACTGTCCCGGGAAACGGGGATCAGCATCGGTTTGACTTCAAGGGTGAAGCAGTCGCTTCTATTAATGGAATGGATTAAGGAGGAAAATAGGAGCTTTTTTCTTGTGAAGCCCGGAGAGGCGCTCAATCAATGGGTCGGCAATTATTCTTATGAGAAGAATACGGCCGTCTCTTTTTATTCAGGTCTCGCAGAGGACGAACTGGAGGCTGCGGTCGTAAAGGAGTGCGAGAAAAGAGGGTTGCGCTATGGATTGGCGCTGTTCTCGGGTGCAAGGAAGGTTGCTCCGTTTGTGAGGTTCATGAGGTTTTTTTTGTATATCGAAGGGAACATCGAAGATGTGGCAGGAGCCGTTCAGTTCAAAAAGGTTGATACAGGCGCAAATGTTACTCTGCTTCAGCCTTACGATGACGGTGTCTTCTACGGGCTTCAGAACATAAAAGGCGTTAATGTTGTATCGGATATTCAGCTCTACCTTGATTTGAAAGGGTACAAGGGCCGGGGAGAAGAAGCGGCTCAGGCGATATTTGAAAAGAGGATAAAGCCCAAATGGTAAGCAAGGGGCAATACGGCGAAAGGGAGGTCAATGCCTGCAAGTCGGTGCTCCTGGAACTCGTCCACCTTCTCGGTGAGCTGAAGGACGAAATGGTCATAATCGGTGGCTGGACGCCCTCTTTGCTTTTCCCTGAGGCAAGAGACCCGCATGTCGGCAGTCTCGATATCGATGTTGCCCTGAATTTCAGGGAGATCCCTGATGATACCTACCAGACAATACTGAGGGCGTTTCTCAAGCGAGGTTATACACAAGATGAGAAGCAGCCCTTCAGGTTCTTCAGGAAGGTCCGCATGGAAGGCTATGACCCTATAGATGTTGAAGTCGATCTTATGGCAGGGGAATACGGAGGAACCGGTAAGGCACGCAGAACTCAAATAGTCCAGGACGTGCGAGCCAGGAAAACCCGTGGCTGTGATCTTGCCTTCGATACAACGGTTACCGTAAGTCTTGAAGGGGAACTTCCGGAGGGCGGTAAAGACAGGGTGACCTTTAAGGTTGCGGGCATAGTGCCGTTTCTGGTCATGAAGGGCATGGCGATGTACGACCGGATGAAGGAAAAAGACGCCTATGATATTTACTATTGTGTAGAGTACTTTCCGGGTGGGATAGATAAACTCGTTGCGGAATTCTCGACTTTCTTAAATAATAAGCTCGTCCTCGAAGGGCTCGGGAAGATCAGAAGCAAATTCGCCTCTGTCGAACATGTCGGGCCGGCATGGGTGGCGGAGTTTCTTGAGATTAGAGAGAAGGAAGACCGGGAAATCATAATGCGGCGGACGTATGAGAAGGTGAATGAACTGCTTGATATCCTACGGATTTCGTCATGGGAAGAAATGAGGTAGTTGTGATATAATCATGCCAGCAGTTCGAATCAACTGAGGGGAATAATACTTCTGCAATGGAAGCCACCTTCAAGCAGTTCAAGCACTACGTCGATACCACAATCCTGCATCCCCTCAATCCGAGGTATCCGGATATTGAGCTCAGGGAGGGAGAAAAGTATCATATCATCGGGAAGGTTGTGAAGAAGGTGAAGGTCTATTGAAACTCGGCATATTAAGCAAGAAGGCAATTCAAGGCAAGTATGGGGCTTCCGAAAGAAATCTCTGATCTGATAGAGCGCTTTGATCGGAACCGGGAGTCCTATCTGTCCGGCCAATACAATGAAACACAACTCAGGCGGGAGTTCCTCGATCCTTTCTTTAGCGCGCTCGGCTGGGACGTAGACAACAGACAAGGCTATGCCGAAGCGTATAAGGATGTTATCCACGAAGACGCGCTTAAGATCGGCGGCGCAACCAAAGCACCGGATTACTGCTTCCGCATAGGCGGCGTCAAGAAATTCTTTGTTGAAGCGAAGAAGCCCTCAATCAATCTCAAGGAAGACGTCAATCCGGCTTTCCAACTTAGGCGCTACGCCTGGTCCGCAAAACTTCCTTTAAGCATTTTGACCGACTTTGAGGAATTCGCCGTCTATGACTGCCGCATAAAACCAGCCCAGACCGATAAGGCTTCCATCGGCAGAGTGCTTTATATGACCTATAAAGATTATCAGGCCAAGTGGGATGAACTCGTTTCTATCTTCTCACGCGAAGCCATCTTAAAAGGTTCTTTTGACAAGTATGCTGAATCATCGAAGCTCAAAAAGGGGACTGCAACAGTTGACGATGCCTTTCTTTCTGAGATAGAAGACTGGCGCGACATGCTCGCCCGGAACATTGCGCTTCGCAATGCTGATCTCTCTCAGCGCGAGCTGAACTTTGCCGTGCAGCGCACCATAGACCGCATCGTGTTCCTAAGGATATGTGAAGACCGTGGAATTGAAGAGTACGGCAGGCTTCAGATGCAGCTCAATGGCACCAACGTCTATAGACGGCTTGTGCAGCTTTTCACTCAGGCAGACGACCGCTACAACTCAGGCCTGTTCCATTTCCAGAAAGAAAAAGATCGGCACGAGGAGCCGGATAATCTCACCCCTAATATTTCCATCGACGATAAAGCTTTGAAAGACATCATCAGGCGGCTTTACTACCCTGAAAGCCCTTATGAGTTTTCTGTCCTCTCCGCCGATATCCTCGGTCAAGTATATGAACAATTTCTCGGGAAGGTCATTCGCCTCACGACAGGACATCAAGCGAAGGTCGAAGAAAAACCAGAGGTAAGAAAGGCCGGCGGCGTCTACTACACGCCGACGTATATCGTCGATTATATCGTAAAGAATACGGTTGGGAAAATGGTCGAGGGCAGGAAGCCAAGAGAAGTTGAAAGATTGAAGATACTCGATCCTGCCTGCGGGTCCGGCTCATTCCTTCTCGGAGCGTATCAATATCTCCTTGACTGGCACTTGAAATGGTACATCGAAAACGATCCTGAAAAGTGGGCCAAGGCAAAGCAGCCTCCTGTTTATCAAGGACCTTCGGCCGATCCGAACACTCCGAACTGGCATCTCACCACAACGGAGAAGAAACGCATCCTCCTGAACAACATCTACGGCGTGGATATCGACTCACAGGCAGTGGAAGTTACAAAGCTTTCACTTCTCCTTAAGGTTCTCGAAGGAGAGAACAGTCAAACCCTTGCGGCGGAACTTCGTCTTTTTCATCAGCGCGCCCTTCCCGATCTTGGCGACAACATCAAATGCGGTAATTCTCTCATAGGCTCGGATTTCTATCGGCAGCAGATGCTGCTTGATGATGAAGAGCGCCTTCGGATCAACGTATTTGACTGGGAAAAGGAATTTCCCGCGATCATGAAAGCCGGCGGCTTTGATGCGGTGATAGGAAATCCGCCGTATATTCGGATACAAACGCTTTTGCGAGAACAAGTAGATTTTTTCAACCGCACATATCAGGCTGCCACAGGCAACTATGATATTTATGCGCTCTTCGTGGAAAAGGCTCTTAACCTCATGAGAGAAAATGGCATTCATGGTTTCATAATGCCGCATAAGTTCTTTCAGGCTTCTTATGGGGAAGGATTGCGTAAACTGATTGTCGGGAGCAACGCACTGGCAGAAATTGTGAACTTCCGTGATAATCAAATCTTCGAAGGCGCAAGCACGTATACTTGCCTTCTTTTCCTCGCCAAGAATAAGGCACAACAATTTAGATACGCTGAAGTCAAGAAGCTTTTGAACCCTGTCGAACAATTACATAATCTCATTACACATCAATCTTTCTTAAACGGATCTATGCAGGCAGAATATATTTCGAAAGAGCAGGCTTCGGCTGCACCATGGAATTTCCACTTTGAGAGTGCAGGTAGTTTGATTGAGAAAATACAGCAAAATACGACGCCTCTTGAAGATGTCACGGATAGGATATTCCAGGGGCTCAAGACAAGCGCTGATAAAATCTACATCCTGAATGTCATAAAGCGGAAAAAGAACTCGCTTACTGTTCACTCCGTGCAGCTGAATAAGGATTTCGAACTTGAGACCGGACCATTGAAGCCACTTATCAAAGGCGGACAGATGAGGCGGTATCTGATCGAGGAAACGCAAAGAGTGATCTTGTTCCCCTATGAGAATGGAAAGCTGATTTCCAAAAAGGATTTTCAGGAAAAGTATCCGTCATGCTGGGCATATTTGAATGAGAACAAGAAGTATCTGGAAGACAGGGAAGACGGAAAAATGAGGGGCGAGAATTGGTACGCATATATTTATCCGAAGAGCCTCGATAAGTTTGATCTTGCAAAGATAATCACCCCAGATATAGCACCATCCGCCTCATACTGTTTTGATACAGAGGGAGGCTTTTACTTTAGCGGAGGCGCTGCAGGCGGCTATGGCATCCTTGTAAAGGACGGCGTAAACCCGAAGTATCTCCTCGCACTGCTAAACAGCTGGATGGTTGACTGGTATCATCATCAATTTAGCACAACATTTCGCGGTGGATATTTATCCTACGAATCCCGCTTCATTAAGCAACTGCCGATTCGCTCGATCAATTTCAGCAGCTCGTCAGATAGAGCGAGACACGACAAGATGGTCTCCCTCGTCGATCAAATGCTTACGCTTAACAAGCGGCTGCCCGACATTAAGACCGATCACGAAAAGACTGCTCTTCAGCGACAGATAGAGGCCACAGACCAGCAGATCGATCAACTCGTCTATGAGCTTTACGGGCTTACAAAAGAGGACATCGCTGTTATTGAGCAAAAAGAATAAAGGATAAGAATTAGAGATATTCTAATGAATACTAATTTATTGCAAAAGCACATAGCTGCATATAGAAAGCATCTTCAGGATGATCGGGAAAAGCATGCTCAGGACCTGGAGGAGCGGAGACAGCGCACTGAGTATTATCAGTCTTGGACAAGGGACCGTCTTTTGAAGATGACCGAGGAGGAGTTGTACGAATATGTCTCAAAACTGGGGCTATGCTGATAAGGGGGGGCAAATGGAAATATATTTAGACTTTGTCATAGAGACCGAAGCATTTGGCCCGCTAAAGTTTGCAACCGTGAACATCGGAAGACTCGCTAAGACCGAGCGGCTTCTCAAATCTTCGCAGGACAGCAGAACTATCTGTGTGATGATCCTCCACAATTATCTTATGGAGCCGAAATTATCGGCGGAGGAACTCGGCTCACTTTCCGACACGGTTCTTGAAGATATCGGACGAAACCTATTGAACAAAAGTCGGCTTGGGGATCGCCTTGATGAGGCAACTGTTAAAGACAGCGGATTCTTCGCGGCCTTTAATGAAGCTCACAAGCACCTTTTGTCGGAACAACAGAAATCTTCCGCAAAATGGAATCTTTTTTCCGCCGGCACGTGGTCAAAGGCCGCAATCGAGGCGATGTATCCGAGGAATCTTTTTCTTCTGGAAGAAATTAATAGGGCTAAGGATTTGATGAAGGATATTGAGCGGTCACGTTCTATGTTGAATTCTTTCGCCTTTGAGAAGAATGCAGCAATGCAAATGGCGGAGGCTTTCAGAGTCCAGGAAAAGAGTATAACTTCTGCCTTTAAATCTGTTGATCGAGATTTCAGCAAGATTAATGACATTGCTAAAAGTTTATTCATCCCAGGGGCTGCGGAGATATCGCAGAACTCTTGGTTTCTTAAGTCCCTCACGAGCAATCTCCATGAAATGATGGATATTGGGAAGAGCATGTCAAAGGAAATGGCGACTTTTTCTGCTATGTCTGCTGCCGCCGACATAAGTCGTTATCAGGACATTTGGAAGAGCGTAAACGTTCCGTCCTTTGTGGATGCCTCTATTAATGTTGTAGATGAGTTTATCGAGGAAGCTTCAGCTGATGAAAATGTCCCAGCAGAAGATATGGGGTGGTTGGAAAGCATCCGCGAGTCGCTAATGCAGCATAAGGACACATTGCCTCATGTTAAGAACTCAGCAGAATTTGGTAAGCTCGTTGTTGATTTCATCGGTATGATTAATATTGTAAATAATATGTGGATGCAACGGATTATTACTCCGGAGACAGGCGCTCTCGTCATCATGCATTTTTACTTCGCCCTGGTTATTTTTGTCTGTAACCTCCTTCAGGAAAGAGAATAGATGGCAAAAGTCTTGGGGGAAACCGGCCGCTATGTTTCTGAGCAGTCCACGAAGAAATTCCACAGGATTTTCCTGCTTCTTTATCTTTTTGGCATCGGCCTTGGTTTTGCCATAGGCTACATAATCGGCGCGAGAAAGAACTACGTCACATTGCTTTTCCTGCTTACCCTGCCTCTTGTCTGGAAATACCTGTTGTTAGTGCCGGTTGAAAAGAACCGCAGTTGGCGAGCCGAAGATGGCGGCCGTGGCTTCTCTCTTGTTCCTTCTTCCCTCTCTGCCAATATAAGTGAGACAGTGATCCTAAATAGTTTAATGTAGAAGGGCGAGGAAGGAACAGGGTCATGGACTCGATAATAGAAGCAGATGCGGAGGTTGAAGTGACAGGGAAGGCAGAGCGGCGTCGGTTCAGCGCGGAGTACAAGAAGAAGATACTGAAGGCTGCAGATACATGCCGGTTGCCGGGAGAACTTGGTGAGTTATTGCGGAAGGAGGGGCTATATTCCTCCAATCTGACATCGTGGCGAGCGGCACAGGAGCGTGGGGAACTCGCCGGGCTATCCCCGAAGAAGCGTGGGCCGAAGGCATCGGTCAAGGATGCTCGTGATCGGAGGATTGCGGAACTTGAGCGGGAGTCCAAGCGATGGAAAGCGCGCGCTGAGCGGGCCGAGGCACTGGTTGATCTCCAAAAAAAAGTTTCGGAAATCCTGGGGATCGCCCTGCCGGAGTCGGAAGGAAAGAAGTAATGCGCACTATATCTGAGATGGGGCCTCGGGTGGGTGTGGCTCCGACATGTGCTGCCATGGGGGTTCCTCGTTCCACTTACTATCGGCACCAAAGCCTTCGACCCCCAAAGGCGGGTCGGCCCACTCCGGCCAGAGCTCTTTCCCCGGTTGAGCGGCAGGAGGTCCTCTCTGTGCTTCACGATCCGCAGTTTGTAGACGAGGCTCCGGGACACGTCTACGCCAGACTGCTTGATGAAGGCCGGTATTTGTGTTCGGAGCGAACGATGTACCGTATACTTGCGGATAATGCCGAGGTACGGGAGCGGAGAAATCAACTGCGGCACCCGGTCTACCACAAACCCGAGCTGTTGGCAACGGCTCCCAACCAGGTGTGGTCTTGGGACATTAGTGCGCCATGACGGCATGGTGATTATTCATGCCTGCCTGCTGGTTTTTGATCGGCAACTGCAATGTTGCCCCGTTCGGTGGAGGAGATCGGGCGGAAGGGGATCGCAAAGTTCTGCCGGGTTCCGACGGTGGGATGTCATAAGCAGAGCGATCTTAACTGTACCGGGTGCAAACCATCAATTGCATGCCGGGCTACCACAGAGTCTATGGTAAGACAACGAATTGTGCGACAGAAGCCTCTGTACTTAGTGGACGACCTCTCAAAGGCAGGATGGTGCGGAGAGGATTGCGGACTGAACCGGTTGGACTTTATGTTTCCTTCTGGTAGATACGAAACTACAATGTATCTGGAGATAGACTACTCCTCGTATGCTATCTCCCGGAGCCGCCAGGGGTAGAGCACGGTACCTACGGACTTAAGATTGGAAACCGGAACATGGGAACCGCAAGCACCCGCCTGTTACGGAAAACAGGCTATCCGAGGAGACCGGGGAAGGATGCGTTGCGGGGCGGAATCCTCGTAGTAGTCGGAGGATGAGAAAGTCATTCACATGGCGAAGGAGGATAGGTGATCGATAGGATTTCGAAGCCGGAGGAACAATCCGTGGACTCGGATTATCAGGCCGACAAGGCCTGGCTCCTCAACGTGCAGAGGAAACTATATCAGTGGAGTCTGGAAAACCCCGAAGGACAATACCGGGATTTGTGGAATCGGGTAACTAATGCACATAATCTGCGGTATGCCTGGCGAACGGTTGCCACAAACAAAGGCAAACGAACACCTGGTATCGACGGGGAAACGGTAAGGAGTATCCAGCAAAAATGGGGAGAAGCTAAGTTTCTGGAAGGACTCCGGCAGGAACTGCATGATCGCAGCTTTACGCCGAGCCCTTCAAGACGCAAGCTAATTCCAAAACCTGGAAGACCGGGGGAATTCCGACCCTTGGGCATACCTACCGTAAAAGATCGCGTAGTGCAATGCGCGATCAAGCAGATCATGGAGCCGTTGTTTGAAGCACGTTTTTGGCACGTATCGTACGGATTCAGGCCGGGCAGAGGCTGTCATGGTGCTCTGGAGCATATCCGGATGGCAATACGACCAAAGGCAAAGGCAGAAGACGGAAAGCGTCATGCAATGCCATACCAATGGGTTATTGAGGGTGATATTAAAGGATGCTTTGATAACATTGACCATCATCATCTGATGGATCGGGTGCGACAGCGTGTCGGAGACCGGAAGATGAACCGTACGATCGTGCAATTCTTGAAGGCGGGGGTATTGTCGGAAGAGCAGTTTATTCGCACGGAATCCGGCACTCCGCAGGGCGGAATTATTTCACCGTTGCTCGCTAATATTGCGCTCAGCGTGATTGAGGAGAGATATGAACGGTGGGTAAATCATCAGCAAAAACTGCGGGCTCATCGTTCATGCGATGGGATAACGGCAGCTATGCGCATCCGCATGTCAGACAGAAAAGCCGGTCGCCCTGTATTCTTCCCAATCCGTTATGCGGACGACTTCATTGTTTTAACATCCGGAACCTTTGAAGATGCCTGCAAGGAAAAGCAGTCATTGGAAGGATTTCTGAAAGACAATGCCGGTCTTACGCTATCACCCGCGAAAACTCATGTTACCGCGGTAGAGGACGGTTTTAACTTCCTCGGGCATCGTGTGCGCATGCGATGGGATGACCGATATGGATTTACACCCCGCATCGAAATTCCCAAAGCAAAACTGCTTGATATTCGATATCGCATTAAGCGAATCACATCGAGGAGAAATGTTCTTCTGTCGCTTCATGCGATAATCCGTACGATCAATCCTATTCTACGAGGATGGGGCAATTTTTACCGCTTCTGTACTGGAGCAAAACGCGTACTGAACAGCCTTGACTGGTATGTACGTGACAGACTCTGGCGATGGATGCAGAAGAAGCACCCTAATGCTGGGGCGCACGATTTAGAGCGACTCTGCATATCGAGAAAATCCTTACTGTTTCACGCAGGACAGTTGAGGGTTCAAAGATTCCAACGTGGATGGATGCACACACCAGACTACGCAGTAATCACTGGAGAGCCGGAGGCATAACGAAAGGTGCATATCCGGTTCGGAGAGAGGTCAGAGAAGACCGACGGTCCAACATCGCACGGCGTCTCTGACCTACTTTTAC
>JBJKPE010000111.1:0-30962 GCA_046706685.1 Thermodesulfovibrionales bacterium
TCGGCGGTTACGGCGCAATAATGAAGTCAGGGGGGAGGGTCAGGGAGATCTCCGGCTGCGAAAAGCTGACTACGAACAACAGGATGGAATTGACCGCTGTAATCTCGGCCCTCGAAGGTCTGAAAGTCCCCTGCAGAGTGAGTGTGACGACGGATTCCAACTATGTGGTGAAAGGTATGACGGAGTGGCTGGATGGATGGAAAAAAAACGGTTGGAGGAACTCACAAAAGAGGGAAGTGATGAACAGGGACCTATGGGAGAGGCTTCTCAGGGCGGCGGCCCCCCACGATATACAATGGTTTTGGGTCAAAGGGCATAACGGACATCCTGAAAACGAATCGTGTGACCGTCTCGCGCGGAATGAGATCATAAGATGCCGTCGGGAGCTGAGAGATGAAGAGGCCTGAACTGCTCGCGCCCGCGGGAGATTTTGAAAAACTAAAGACCGCAATTCATTATGGCGCCGACGCGGTTTACCTGGGCGATTCCAGATTCAGCCTAAGGAGCAAGGCGGGAAATTTCAGTCCTCAGGAACTGGCTGCGGCTGTCAGTTATTGCCATGACCGGGGGATCAGAGTATATGTTACGGTGAACATTTTCCCCCACAACCCCGACTTGCCCGGCATTGAAGAACATGCAGGCATTCTCAGGGATATCATGCCGGACGCGGTTATACTTTCGGATCCGGGACTGTTCAACCTGTTCAGGGAAAAGGCGCCTGAACTTGACCTGCACGTCAGCACTCAGGCTAATATCACCAATTCGGCGGCTGCCAGATTCTGGGAGAACCTCGGGGCAAAGCGGCTCGTCCTGTCGAGGGAACTGTCTATTTCGGAGATTGCAGAGATACGGCGGCAGACGAATGTCGAGCTTGAAGCGTTCGTTCACGGTTCCCTGTGCATATCTTACTCTGGAAAATGCTACATAAGCAGCTTTCTGGCGTCACGCAGCGCCAATACGGGACAGTGCACGAATTCCTGCCGCTGGAATTACGTCCTTTCGGAGGAGAAGAGACCGGGAGAATACTTCCCTGTGGTTGAAGACAAAAGGGGCACCTATCTTATGAGCTCAAGGGATCTTTGCATGATCGAGCACCTCGCGCTGCTGGCCGAGGCAGGGATAGACAGTTTTAAAATCGAGGGCAGGATGAAGGGGATAAACTATGTTGCGGGGGTCGTCAAAACTTACAGGGAGGCCATCGACAGCATGGCGAGCGGGAAAGATTACGAGTGCGAACCACGCTGGCTAAGGGAACTCTCCATGTTCAGCAGCAGAGGATATACGACAGGCATGATGCTGGGGAAGCAGCCGGACGGGGACTATAATTTCGACGGCGAGGTTTACAGAATGAGCCACGAGCTGATGGGGGTCGTCGCCGACATAAGAGGGAATACTGCCAGGGTGGAGTTGAGAAACCGTATTGACGTCGGGGACCTTGTCGAATTTCTCTCTCCCGGTCTGGAGGAGAAGGTTTTTCCTGTTGAATCAATGCGGGACGAGCAGGGGCTGGAATTAGAATCGGCGAGGAATGAAGGCGCAGTTTATATGAAGGTACCCGATAGGGTAAGGATAAACGATCTGATCAGGACAAGAAGGGACCGTTGGCAAAGTGGGAAAAAAGCCGGGCTCCCGGCCTCCGGCGCAGGGGCGGTCCTGTGCGGCCGCACTGGGGAAGATGATGGGTGATTTTACGCGTGGCGCACCCAGGACCGATGAACTTCCGGTATGCAGGGCCTGCGGCTCCTATCTCGACAAAGGCGAGGGTTTTCGGTGCCCCCGGTGCCGAAGGACGCCCCTTTGCCGAAACCACAGGGTACCGGGCAGGCGGGAGTGCGCCGGATGCGTCATGGAGACAAAAACTAAAGAACTCCGCGATTTGAAAAGCCAGGAGCAAAGCATCGGAAATTTCCTGCGATTGACACAGTTTCTGTTCCTGGTGTTCGCGATCCTGTTTATATCTTCGAAGGCCGGTCTCGTTGAATCACTGGACTTTCTTAAAGATAGTATTGTGATGGAAAATCTGGGGTATCTCGGAGGTTTTTCCGTCGCCGGCTATATAATATTTCAAATTATCCGGTATAATCAAAAGAGCAGGATCAGTGAGCTGGAAACAGGGATAAAAGAGCTGAACAAGAAAGAGCTCAGAAGGCTGGTCAAGTAAAATCAGGTGGAGCTGAAAAGAAAAAGAAAGATACTCATAGTAGATGATGATCGCTCGGTGAGGGATCTCTTTGTCCGTACTCTCGAACCAGGCGGGTTCGAAGTAGCGGTGGTAGAAAACGCGGACGAAGGGATAGCGACGGCCAAGCAGATCGAACCGGACATCATTTATTTAAGTCTTCTATTCCCCGAATCCAATGGCCTCAAGGTGGGTAAGTCGCTGCATTCGGAGGAACGCCTGAAAGAGATACCGATCGTCGTGCTGATATCCTATCGGGGGGAACTGGACCCTAAATATACGAAAACCATAGGAATCGTGGATGTACTCGTAAAACCCCTGAAGCCGGCCGACATCCTTGCAATGACCGCCAGGCTGCTTGGGGAAGAAATTTTGTTCGAAGCCGGTGAACCGTCGCGCCTTCTCCGGGAGGGAGAAGAAGGCCCGGGGGTAGTCGAAAAGGCCGCCCTTATATCAGCTGCAAGCAGCGTTGAAAGCATGTCTGCAGAGTCCGAACTTCCGGCCGTGAGCGAGGAACTTGAGATTGTCGGAGAGGCGGAAGGGATCGAAGATGCAGATCGCCCGTCGAGTCAGCCTGGAGATTCCTCCGGCGAAAGAGACTGGAGCGCAATGGATTTCACGGCCGAAGATAAAGAGGACAGAGAGAACGGAGTTCCTGCGGATGTTCGAGGCGTAAAGAAAGACGACGATATACTAGACTTCCTGTCGGAGGAGGAAAGCACGCCGGGAGAGCGGGAGGAAGTGAGGGATATCGCTGAAAGCCATGATTCCGACGGGCGTGGGGAGGCGGGAAGCAGGCCGGCAAGAAAATATATACTCGTTGTCGCCCTGACTTTGTTGGTAGCGGCAGCGGTTTTTGCCGGCCTTCAGGCGGGCATCCTCCCGGGTAGCCATCCGGACGGAAGCGTTTCGCCCTCGGCTGTTAAGGAGGCTCCTTTAAAAAAGGAGACGGTCAGGGAAAACATGCAGCCCGGAAAGGTGGAAGAGGGAGGCAAGACAGAAGATGTTACCCCTCTTCGGGAGAAACCGGCTGGAAAGGTCCTATCCGCATCTCAGCCCTCCGCTCAACGGAAGGGGTTGCCAGCTGCCGACCGGTCCAGGCCCCCGCTTCAGAGAGAGACAAGTGCCGTCAACGAAGGGCTGAAAGAACCTAAGGCCCTCAAAGGGCAACAGAAAGAAGTCTATTCCGTTCAGGTTGGAGCATTTGCAGAAGAGGGCAACGCCGTCTCGGTTGCAGAAAAACTAAAAAAAAGGGGCTATGACTCCTTTGTGGAGAAAAGGCACGGGGCTGGACTCCACAGAGTCCTCGTCGGCAGGTTCGATGATTACAGGAAAGCTCGCAGGCAGTCGGAGGTCCTTTTGCAGAAAGATGGCATCAAGTCGGTCATATACCGTCACTGAGTCCTCGGTACTTGCAGTAATCGGACCTGCTCTGCTCTTCTTTTCAGAATGAAGTTATTTTTTTCGGGCATAGGGGGCAGTGGTGTGTCTGCCCTGGCAGGATTCCTTGCCGGCATGGGACATAGGGTCTCAGGCTCCGACCGTCTTTTCGATATAACCCCTGGTACCCGGCTCTGCAGGACTTTGAGGCGCGTGGGGATAGAGATTGTCCCTCAGGACGGCAGCGGCATTGACAGATCTTTTGATTTCGCAGTGTTCAGTACCGCCGTCGAAAGCAATAATCCTGACCGCATCAAAGCCGCGGAACTTGGGCTCCCCGTTAAGACGCGTCCCGAATACCTTGCGGAAACTGTTTCGCAGTTCAGGACCGTTGCAGTAGCCGGCACCAGCGGGAAATCTACCACTTCAGGGATGCTTGCATTTCTCATGGAGCAACTGGGGATGGACCCCGGATTCATAGGGGGTGGGCGGGTCAAGGACTTTGTGGCGGAAAGAAGCGCCGGTAATTATCTGGCAGGCCGTTCCGGCTGGCTCGTTATCGAGGCCTGCGAGTCGGACGGGACAATTGTTCATTACAAACCTGCTCATTCGATGATCCTGAACCTGGGTCTGGACCACCATTCGATCTCCGAGACGGCTGTTATGTTCGAAAAACTCCGGCAGAACACATCGGGATTTGTCATTTCCGGTGGGGATGATGAAAACATAGCCCGCCTCGGCCTGAAGGGAACCATAAGCTTTTCCGTCGACCGGAAGTCTTCTTATCAGGCCGAGAACGTTGAATATTATAGTTTCTGTACCGCCTTTACCGTGCGGGACCGGAGGTTCATGGTGCCGTTGCCGGGAAGGCACAATCTCTATAATGCTATGGCCTGTATAGCTTTTCTGTCTGAGATCGGTGTCGCTCTGGAGGATATTGCCGGGGTTCTCCCGGGATTTTCGGGTATAGAGCGAAGATTTGATATCCACCTGAAAGATGCGAATTATCTGGTCGTAGACGATTACGCGCACAACCCTGACAAGATATTCAATCTCATGCAGACGATGAAACGGATAAGTGGAAGCGTCTGTTATATCTTCCAGCCCCACGGATACGGCCCCACCAGACTTATGAGAGATGGATATATAGAGACGTTCGCCGCGAACCTGAGGGCATCGGATCATCTTTTTCTTCTCCCGATATACTATGCGGGGGGGACGGCGGCCAAGGACATTTCGAGTCGGGATATCGCAGCGGCGGTGAAAGAGGCCGGCCGGCCAGCCAGTGTGATGGAGGAACGAGAAGGGGTCTTCGATCTGCTTGGGAAATGGAAGAGCTACGTTGTCTTCGGTGCGAGGGACGATTCGCTCTCGGATTACGCAGAAGAGATAGCATCGAGGCTCGGGCAGGGAAGACTTCAGAGGTCTGGGCCAAGGCGTTAGTATACCTTGTGAAATTAATTCCCGCGGCTGACGGGAAAATAAAACACGCCCTTTATGACTTCGTAGAAGCCTTGGCCTCAAGCCCCAGGCGGAAAAAATTATACTGTATCCTGTCGCACCATTTGACCGTAAACTGTTTTGGTGCAGCCCATATGTCCATGCATTCGATTTCGAGGATGGTCCCCGGTGCGATTTCTCTCTTGGAAAACAAACCCAGGCCGTTCTCACCCACATCGGCCGTTGTACCCTCACCGGCGACCTTCCTGCCGTCAGAAGTCTCTGCAGTACCGGCATATTTGACGGGAACTGAAAACGAGCCTCTCTTTTGCTTCCTTTGATCTTTCGGCAACTTTCTTATCATATGGCCCCCTTTTCGGGTCGGTTAATAAGCGTATAACACATTATACGGCAATATCCCGGCCTTGAACAGTCTGCCAAAAAAGCGATTTCAGACCGCCTGCGGCGCATCCGACCGTAAATCCGATCATCGCCGGAAAACGAAGTCCCAAAGACTTACTATGTCCGCGGCCTTCAGCGGTCCGGTCGTGTGAATCATTTTGCCGGGGGAGTCGGTCGCGGAGGGTAGAGCTTTTCGACATCTCCCAGAATCTCCTCCTTAAGTTTTGTTATCTCTTTCTTGAACTCTTCACTGGCCAGCATTTCCGCGGGCAGTTCGTCAAACCGCCTGCTGATTGTCTCACGCAGCATACTGCTGAGACTCCTGACCTGCTCGTCCATCGACTTCTGGGTGTTGACAGTGGCGTTGATGAGGCGTTCGAGCTGGTCGTTGCTGACAGCAAGTTTCTGGTCTATCGAGGCGAGCGAAACAAGCATCTGATCAAGCCTCTCGGCACTTTGTTCTGAAGATACGGCGGTGAACTGAGAGACATCCATGAGTTGTCCCTCGCATGTCCCGGGAACGGCTACATCCGACGAAGGCACCCATCGGCCTATACAAACCTGGGGCCCGAAAGCGCCCCTCAGAAATGTATATCCTTTGGTCTCCTGGGCTTCGGAGCGGAGCGGTGATGCTCCCACGATGAACAGTCCCAGACAGATTACGGTAAAAAAAAACCATTTTTTCATATTACTCCTCCTCATCGTTGCGACCAAGAGACACAGATAAAGACAAAGTTTCCATCCCGCACCAGTCTTCCCTCTGCCACATGAACAACTTCAAAGTTCCTGAATCCTTGTCCATCGGCACCGACACGCGGCCAAAACGCTTCATTCGGTTTATTAGGATATTTATATCATAGAATGAACGACATGTCATTCAGCCATAGCAGGGCTCCCGTCAGCTGTTGCCCGTGTTGCCTGCCCCATAAGCTTACGCGGTCATTAAGGGAGAGTCCCGCTACATCGTCTCGACCCGGTTCCGGCCCTTTTTTTTCGCTGTGTACATTGCGTCGTCGGCCCTCCTCAGCAAGGCGTTTTCCGTATCATGCTCCCTGAACTGAGTTACTCCAAGGCTTATTCTTACGGGCTTAATCTGGTCGAAGTTGAAGTTTTCCACCGCCGCTCTTATTCGCTCTGCCAGGTCTGTTGCTCCCTCCAGGCTCGTGCCGGGGGTAATGATGATGAACTCTTCCCCACCCCATCTCACAAGAGAGTCCGTCTCCCTTATACTCTCTTTTACGATCCCGGCTACTGTCTTTAGCACATTATCGCCCGCGACATGGCCATACGTGTCGTTCACTTCCTTGAAACAGTCTATGTCAAGTATTATTATGGACAGCAGATTGCCGTATCTCCTGACCATTTCAATCTCCCTCCTGATGATTTCTTCGAACTTCAGCCTGTTGTATGTTTGTGTGAGTCTGTCTGTTGTGGCAAGTATCTCCAGTTGCCTCTCCAATTGTTTACGCTCGGTTATATCGAGCATCATGCCCAGTAATGTTTCCCCGTCGAGGGTTGCACTGAGAAGCATGTTCTTTGTCTTTCCGGATTGTGTGAGCGCCTCGAATTCGAAATTTTGAACCTGTCCGTCTTTTTTCAGGCGTTCAAGCAGTATCTCCCGGTCTTTCGGGTTCTTGTAAAGCTGTCCCACACTCCCGTCACGGGCCATTTCCTCTGCCGAATCGTAATCGAGCATTCTGAGCAGCGCCTTATTTGCGAATAGAAGTTCTCCGCCGATGGTTGATTTGTAAATCCCGACGAGAGCATTATCCACAAGTGTCCTGTATCTTGTCTCCGATTCCCGGAGAGCAGCCTCGAACTTTCTTCGATCGGTTTCGGCTTTCTTGAAGTCCAGGAGCTGACGACGCATCTCAACCAGATCATTCAGAAGTTCCCGTTCGGACTTATTCTTGTCGCCCATATCTGCCCCTGCGGCCCAGCCCGCATTCTCCGCAGGTTCCTTGAAGGTGAAGGCAGGGCACAGGGTGGTTGAATATTGGCCCCCGCATTTATCCCGATCTGTACGGAAAAAACAGTTCGAAGGCTGAACCTCTGCCGACGGCACTCTGGACCCTCATAAAACCACCGTGACCTTCGACAATTTTCCTGGTGATAGGGAGACCCAGCCCGGTTTCCGTTCCGTCAACTTTAGTGGAAAAAAAAGGTTCGAATATCATCTGGATCTTTTCTTCAGGAATACCTGTGCCGGTGTCGGCAATACTCACCTTTATGTAGTTCTTCCCGTTGACAGAGTCTTCAGTTGTCGTTGCGGTGAGCGATCCGCCTTTTGTCATGACGTCTATTGCGTTGGATATGAGGTTGTTGATTGCCTCCCTGACCTGTCTCTTGTCTATGTACAGCGAAGGGACGGTGCCCAGAAAAGCTTCAGGAATGATCGATCTGTTTTTGAAGACATCACTGTAGACCTCCAGACATTCCCGTACTATAGTATTGATATCCTGTCTTTCTCTCTGGAGAAAGGCATTACTCGAGAAGACCAGAACATTCCTGAGCAATTCCTCAAGTCTTTTAGCCTCCAGTGAAATCAGCTCCACGTATTCTTTTTCCCTGATTCCGGGGGACAGGCTTTTTTCAAGTCTCTTGGCAAGCCCCCCTATTACTGTGATAGGATTCCTTATCTCGTGGGCGACATTGGCTGTGAGCCTGCCGAGTGCGGACAATTTTTCATATTCAATCAGCTTTTCACGGTATTTCTTTTCGGCCTTTTGATAATCGCTTCTGGACGCCTCAAGCGCATCGATCGTTTTTCTCATTTCCATGAGATCATGGATCAGTTGTGCTTTCGTTTTTTTGAGGTCTCCCTTGAAATTACCGGGCAGCACTTTCCCCCCTTTAATATTCTTTTATACAGTATATATAATTTTTTAAAGGGATTCAGTAATGAATTGGTTAGATTGAGGCAAGATTCAAGGTTGGACGCGCCGAACTAGTAATGCTTTTTTAACTCTACAAGAACCTGTTTGGCTACATTCTTAAGGGTTTCGAAGACACCGGTGCCAAGTACGGCAACTGCCTCGAAGCTGGGGGTATTTCTGGGGTTGAGCAGCTTATTCATATTGTCCAGAGGGGCGACATTCACCAAGTCCCTCTTGTTATATTGTACTGTAAAGGGGAGCTTCGTCAGTTCATATCCCTGCTCAGCCAGGTTTATGGCCAGGTCATCCAGACTTTCCATGTTTGCTTCCATCCGTTCCACCTGACTGTCGGCTACGAATACGACGCCGTCTACGCCCTTAAGGATGAGTTTCCTGCTGGCTGCGTAAAAGACCTGGCCCGGGACGGTGTACAGGTGAAACCTTACCTTGAAGCCCTTGATATCGCCCAGTGCAAGCGGGAGGAAATCGAAGAAGAGGGTCCTTTCAGTCTCCGTTGCCAGAGAGATGAGTTTGCCCTTCTGTTCGGGGTTCGTTCTTCTGAAAATGTATTGTAAATTCGTGGTTTTGCCGCACAGTCCGGGACCGTAGTAGACTATTTTGCAGTTTATCTCACGAGAGGAGTAATTTATAAAAGACACTGACTACAGTACCTACCTGAAAAGATTATCGATATCTTCATCGCTGATTTCTGCAAAAGGCGACTCGTCAAGCTTATTTTCGCTCTTTTCCTTCTCGGATTTGTTTGTTATCTCGTCAAACATCTTTACCAGCGTCTCCGAGGCCTTCTTGACACGCAGCCGAACGAGCCCGAGCGAGGACCTTTTGTCAAAAATTACGACCAGTATCACTCTTGTGCCGATGAGGGAGATATGGATATTATCTTTTTCCCCTTCGTGGAAGAGTATCGTGAATTCGCGCTCACCCAGCAGGCGCGCTATTCCGCCCGTGGCGGCGATATTTCCGGCCGTTAGTGAAGCGAGAGAAGTTGTATCCAGGTCATGCGTATCGCCTGCGGTGGCGATCAACTGGCCGTTCTTGTCGACAAGAAACACGACCTTTGCATTTGTCTGAATATAAAGTTTCTGGAGTTCATTATCGATCTTGTTGAACTCCTCTTCGTACATGACGAGATCGGAAGCGCTCATAATACCTAAAAAAATATCACAACTGGAGACTCTTTATCAATCATTATTTGTTTTTTGTCACTTTTTCAGAAATAATCTGCGCCCGAAAGCCTTCTGCATCTGCCCATGTTTCCCGAGAAACTTTAATTAACCATATTGAAACCGTATGCGCTTGATTATTCGGGAAATCCATTATGAGACCCTTAATGAACCCGAAGGTGCGAAGGCTTCTTCCTTGATTTAGCAGGTCACCTCCTCAAGGTCGACCGACTTTCTGGAAGTTGCAGATTTCTTCAGTTTTTCCTCCCGGAATTTCGAAATGACGGTATTTGCCCCTGAGTTTGACTAATTTGGACAGGTGATTTATAGTTATTCCTACTATGGCACAGAGTATGACGGGATTCGGCAGTGCCGAAAAAGAGGGTTGCCGGGTCGAAATCCGTTCGATAAACCACCGTTTTCTTGACATTTCCATGCGCGTTCCTGCGTTTTTGAACCAGTTGGACATACCCTTCAGAAACATGCTGAGAGAACGTTTTTCAAGGGGAAAGTTCGACATCTCGGTAACAGTTTCTTCGAATGCCGTCATCGACTTCAGCGTGGATAGCGCCTTCGTCAGAAAGATATACGGTGTGTTTAAGTCCCTGCAGCAAGAGCTGTCGATCGGGGGACAGATAGACATTAATACCATTGTGGGCCTTCACGGGATGTTTATGGAAACGAAACAGACCATAGATATGGATATGGTGGCGGGAGTCTTCAGAGAGGCAATGGAAGACCTTTACAGGATGAGGGTGAAAGAGGGCGGAACACTGGCAGACGAACTGGCGCCAATTGCCCGATCCCTTGGCGGTATGAACGAAAAGATCAAGGGCCTGGCCGGCAGGATTACCGTGGATGCCAGGGAAAAATTCGCCGAAAGACTGAGGGTGTTGCTTGAAGGGCAGGAGGTCGACCCGGCCAGGGTGCTTCAGGAGGCCGCTGTAATCGCCGCCAGGCTTGATATTTCGGAAGAGATCGCACGCATAGAAAGTCATGTCGGGCAGTTCATGGAAATACTCGCATCAGGTGATATAATAGGAAGAAAGCTGGATTTCATGCTTCAGGAACTCAACAGAGAGGTGAACACCATTGCTTCCAAATCGGTCGATTACGAAATATCCCGCATCACCGTGGATATGAAGACTGCGATTGAGAAGATCAGGGAGCAGGTTCAGAACATGCAGTGAAAAAAGTAGAATCCAGTATAAATATTTGTTTTCATGAGGAGCACACATGAGAAAGGGTGAATTGGGCGGTGTGTTAGTCAACATAGGGTTCGGGAATGTGGTGGCGGCCTCGAAGGTTGTCGCTATTGTGACACCGGGTTCTGCCCCCATCAAGCGCATGCGCGAGGAGTCCAAGAAAGACGGCAGGCTCGTCGACGCGACGCAGGGCAGACGTACGCGTTCGATCATCATAACCGATAGCAACCACATCATCCTTTCGGCCCTGCAGGCGGAGACTATCACTCAGAGATTTCTAGAAGGAAAAGGCGGCCTTGCCGAGGAAGACTAAGGGGAAGATGTTCGTAATTTCCGCCCCTTCCGGTGCGGGTAAAACGACCTTGTGCAACAGAATAATCCTCAAGGTGCCTGATCTCAGACAGTCGGTTTCCTTCACGACGCGTCAGCCGAGGAGAGGGGAAGCCAACGATCGCGACTATACGTTTATCTCCGGGCCGGAATTCAAAAGGATGATCGGGGAAGGTGATTTCGTAGAGTGGGCGGTTGTACATGGCAATTATTACGGGACCTCGCGGCGGCGGCTCGAAGACATCATGGAAGCCGGGTCCGATGTGCTGCTTGATATAGATACTCAGGGCGCAAGGCAGATCAGAGACTCCTATTCGGGGGGGGCCTATGTCTTCATACTTCCTCCTTCCATGGACGTGCTGAGGGACCGCCTCGAAAAACGCGGGAGCAATGCCCGTGATGACATGGAGCGGCGGCTGGCGCGCGCGGTGGAAGAGATAAGAGACTATGGCATGTTCGATTATGTTATAGTTAATGACGTTGTAAAAGATGCGGTGAAAAGACTCGAGTCCGTGATAACCGCTGAAAGACTCAGAAGCGGCAACATAGACAAAGTCTGGCTGGAGAAGAATTTTTTGGTTTAGGAGGAAAGAAAATGGATATTATATCGCTGCCTGTTGAATACAAGAACAGCAACGTCGACGGGAAGTACAGGCTTGTTGCTATCGCCTCGCAGAGGGCGAAGGACCTGTCGCTTGGCGCGGAGCCGAAGATACGAACCAAGTCGCATAAGGTGACCACCATTGCCATCGAAGAGGCGGCCAGCGGGGAACTTGAGTTCCTTACAGGTGAGGAGGCCGTTGCGGCCAGGGAAGAGGCCGGCAAGTTCGACTACAGAAAACTCCTGGAGGACAGGAGGAGATTGGCGGCCGGCGAAGACCTGAGCGAACTTGAAAAAGACCTCAAGGTCTACCTCCACGAACGGGAGTCTATGGATAAGAAGGCATTCGACGAACTCTTTACCGAAAAGAAAGAGGAAGAAGCTGAAAGATCCGAAGATACTGAAGAGTAAATCCGTACTTCTGGGCATTTCCGGAAGTGTCGCTGCCTATAAATCGATAGACCTGACTAGAAGATTGAGGGATGAGGGCGCCTCGGTCACGGTCGTGATGACCGAGGCATCTCAGCGCTTCGTTACCCCGCTTTCTCTGGAGGTCGCTTCACAGAACAAGGTCTATACTTCGCTTTTCGATGAGCCCATGGCCCATATCGATCTGCCTTCCCGGGCTGACCTTATGGTTGTGGCGCCTGCAACGGCGAATATTATTTCGAAGTTTGCCAACGGTGTCGCCGACGACCTTCTGAGTACCTGTCTTTTGTCTTGCGGCTGCAGGATAATCATCGCTCCAGCCATGAACTGGAGGATGTATGAAAACCGTTCTTTTCAGGAAAATCTTCGCAAAGTCAGATCTGCCGGGGTGTTTCAGGTTGGCCCTGAAAAGGGCGAGCTTGCCTGCGGAGAGGAGGGGACGGGAAGAATGGCCGAGGTGTCTGAGATCGTGGAGGCGGTCAAGGCCGAATTGACGGCAAAGGACCTTGCCGGGGAAAAGATTGTGGTTACGGCGGGGCCCACGAGGGAATATCTTGACCCCGTGCGGTTTATTTCAAACAGGTCTTCGGGGAAGATGGGGTTTGCGCTGGCAAGGGCTGCCCGGGACAGGGGGGCGGAGGTGACTCTCATAAGCGGGCCGACCGCTCTGAGGAAGCCGTCCGGGCTGAAGGTAATTGAGATAGAGACGGCCGGTGAGATGATGGAATCGGTGAAAGAGGCTGTAAAAAGCGGCACATCCGTACTGATCATGGCCGCGGCAGTGGCTGATTTTTCTCCCGCTGTTAAGTCGGCCGGTAAGCTCGAAAAGGCCGATGAGATGTCCCTGCCGCTCCGCAGGACCGATGATATAACAACCGCCGTTGCTCAGATGGAGGGCAGGCCTTTTATCATAGGGTTTGCTGCTGAAACAGGAAGACACATCGAAAAGGCCAGGGATAAGATGCGACGCAAGGGCATGGATATGATCATTTTCAACGACGTCACTGAACCAGGCGCGGGGTTCGATGCAGACACCAATAGCGTGGTTGTTATAGACCGGAAGCAAGAGAAAGTTCACGGTCTTATGAGCAAAGATTCGGTTGCAGGAGCCATACTGGACAGGCTTGTCGAAATCAAGGCTTGACTTTATCAGGCTGATTTGATAAAAAAAAGTGGCGAGATTATGTCATTAAAGGAAATAGAGAAACTAAGAGAAAAAGTCGAGAAAGATCCCAATTCCAAACTTTTTGTCCCGCTTGCCGAGGAGTACAAAAAGGAAGGAATGCTCGATGACGCCATACAGGTACTCCTCACTGGCATCGAAAGACAGCCCGGGTACATGAGCGCCCGCGTGTCGCTGGGGAAGATTTACCTCGAAAAAGGTATGCCCGGTGAGGCGAGGGCCGAGTTCGAGAATGTGATCAAATCCATTCCGGACAACCTTTATGCTCACAAGAAACTTGCGGAGATATACCGGGACTCCGGCGAGACCGAGCTTGCGATCAAGTCGTACAAGATGATTCTGAGACTGAATTCGATGGATGAAGACGCCATGACCAGCCTGCATGATCTTGAGTCGGGAAGTCTTTCGGGGGAGGCTTCGGAGCCGGTTGCGGATGATCGGTCATCATCGGGAGAAGACCTTCTTGAAGCGCACATCCATGAGGTCCCTTCTGAAGATGTGGTGCCTGACGATTTTCAGGAGAAAGACGTTCGTGACGCAACGGCCGAGTCGGGCCAGGACGATGAGCTGAGTGCATTCAAGGAGTCGCTTTTCGGGGGTGGTGATGCCGGGGATAATACGCCGGAGGAGATTATCGCTGAAGAGCTGCCGGAAACAGAGGCGACTTTGGATTCTGCCTTCGCGGCCGTGGACGTCCCGGTGGAAGACGAGGCGGTTGATACGGAAGAAATTACGATGGGAGACGAAGAGTTTATCCCTGAAGATCTTTATGAGAGTGAAGATATCGTTTCAAACGTGCCTTTTGTAGCTAAAACGGACGGTGAAGGCAAAAAAGAAGATGCGGGGGGAGTCGATTCGGACAGCATTGAAGCGGCTGACAGGAAGGTGTCGGAAGGGGATTATGGAGGAGCGGTCCGGATATACAGAAAGGCCCTTTCGGACAATCCTGACGACAAAAGGACCTTGCAGCGCCTGGAAGAACTTAGAAGCCTTCTCAGTATGCTCGGCAAAGGTAAAGAAGAGGTGATAACCGGCCTGGAAGGTTTTCTGGAAGGGATACATAAGAGGCACGATGAATTTCTCGGACGTACTTAAGGAGAGCGTCGACCGCGTAGACGGAGCTGTTTCGGCCATGATCATCGCGGCCGACGGGATCCCTGTTCAGGAATATGTCTCGGAGAAGTTGATAGACCTTACGGGTCTTGGCGCCGAGGCTTCTGCCATGATCAGGGATATCAACCTGGCGTCCGAAAACCTCGGACTCGGGGAAGCGAGAGAATTTTCCTTAATATCCGATATGTGCGGCATTATTATGAGAAAGATAAATGCCGATTATTATCTGGCCCTGGTGATCAAGCCGGAAGGCAATTACGGTAAGGGCCGTTTTGTTCTCAAATCCGCAATTCCTAAACTGGAAGGTGAATTTTAGAAAGGCCGTCAGGCCGCTTGCCCTGTCGTGAAGGGCGAAGCGACTGCCCAGTGTCAATATGAGAATTCTTGTCATACACGGACCCAATTTAAACCTCCTGGGAATGCGGGAAAAGGGCGTATACGGGGAGGTTTCTTTCGAGGAGCTGAACAGCCGGATAAGGGCTCTTTGCTCAGAACTTTCCGTCGAGGTTGAGATCATGCAGTCGAACGGCGAGGGCCGGATCGTGGATGCGATTCAGGAAAAGGCCTATGATGTGCTGATCATAAACCCGGCAGCCTATACTCACACAAGCATCGCAATAAGGGACGCCATCGCTGCGGTGGGAAAGCCGGCTATAGAGGTCCATATCTCCAACATCTACAAGCGTGAAGAGTTCAGGCACAGATCATTTGTATCCGGAGTTGCCACGGGACAGATCAGCGGGCTTGGAACAGAAGGTTATCTTCTTGCCGTCAGGGCGGCCCTCAAAATCGCGGGAAAATGAACAGACTGCGGGCTATAACGGATGTCCTTGATTCCCTGGGTATCGACGGGATGCTGGTCAGCAGTCTGCAGAACGTCAGGTATCTGTCCGGATTCACCGGTTCCTCTGCCTGCCTGTTGGTGACGCGGGAGAAGAAGCTGTTATTCACGGATTTTCGTTACCAGGAGCAGGCGAAGAAAGAGACCAGCGGGTTCGATATCCTGATAGAAAAAGAGGAAAGGCCAAAGCTGATAGCAAAGACGGCCCGGGCCATCGGGGTGAGGGTGCTCGGATTTGAATCTGCGGTTTCTTACTCATTCTACAGATCGCTCCTTAAGAAGGGTTTCAAGATAAAGGCTGTTACGAATCTGGTGGAGGATTTGCGGCGGACCAAGGACCGACGCGAGTTGGAGCTGATCGGCAGGGCCGTCGAGAGGGCCGAGAAGGCTTTCATCGAAGTGAGACCCTCGATAAGGAAGGGGGCTTCAGAACTCCGGATAGCTTCTATACTTGAGGACAGGCTGAAGAAAAACGGGTGTGGCACACTGCCTTTTGATATAATAGTTGCCAGCGGAGCCAACGCGTCGATGCCGCATGCCCGGCCGACTGAGAACAAGATAAAAGCCGGGGACCTCGTGGTTATCGACTGGGGCGGGGAGGCCGGAGGATATTTTTCCGATATGACTAGGACATTGCTGGTCAAAGGCCCCGATATTTCAAGGAAGAAGGAAATTTATGAAACGGTCCTCCTGGCGAATCGCGAAGCTATACGTTCCGTCCGGGAGGGAATGCATGCAAGGCTGATTGACAAGACCGCAAGAGACATTATAATGAAAGCGGGATATGATGATTTCTTCGGCCACGGTACCGGTCACGGCGTTGGGCTCGACGTTCATGAGCTGCCGCGAATTTCCAGACTTGGAAGGGAGACAGTAAAATCGGGGATGGTTTTTACCATAGAACCCGGCATTTATCTGCCCGGCGTGGGCGGGGTCCGTATCGAAGATATGGTTGTCGCCGGCAGAAAGGGCTGCTCGGTTCTGACATCACTCCCGAAGGAGCTTGAAATAATACATTAGTTGCCGGCCCGTTGACCGGCGGGACACGGACAGGAGGAGCGATCATTGATTTCGACAAGCGATTTCAGAAAAGGCTTGAAATTAGAGTATAAGGGTGATCCATACGAAATAGTTGATTTTCAGCACGTGAAGATGGGCAGGGGCGGGGCGAACGTCAAGACAAAGATGAAGAACCTCAAGACCGGCGGGGTGGTAGAGGAGACGATAAGATCCGGTGAAAAATTTCCCACCCCCGAACTTGAGGAAAAGAAGATGCAGTATCTCTATGCGCAGGATGACCTGTACAATTTCATGGACCAGGAGACATACGAACAGACTTCCCTCACCGCCGGGCAGCTCGGCGATGCCAAGATGTTTTTGAAGGAGAATACCGAAGTCAAGATCCTGTATTACAAGGGCCGGCCGTTGAACGTGGAACTTCCCACTTTCATGGAACTGGTTATAGCGAAGACGGACCCCGGCTTCAAGGGCGACACGGCGTCTGGCGGCGGAAAGCCGGCCACGCTCGAAACCGGCGCCGTAGTGAGGGTGCCTTTTCATATCAATGAGGGGGATACCGTCAAAGTCGATACGAGGACGTCTGAATATATAGAAAGGGTAAGATGATGGAACTTGAGGACTTAAAAAGCCTTATAGAACTTCTCAAGGAAACCGACATTACCGAGTTGCAGATAGAAAAAGAGGGGACCAAAGTCAGGATCAGAAGGGAAAGAATGTTCCCCGCCGTCGATATATCTTCGCAGAAGATGGCATCAGCCCAGGAGAGCATCGCCAGGGAGAAGGAAGAAGAGACGGGAAGGCTTATCACCGTTACCTCCCCGATTGTCGGAACTTTCTACCGCTCACCTTCTCCTGACGCGTCCCACTTTATCGAACCGGGCCAGCAGGTGAAGAAGGGACAGGTTCTCTGCATTATAGAGGCGATGAAACTGATGAACGAGATCGAGAGCGACGTTGACGGGATTGTGGTGAAAGTGCTGATTGAAAATGGACAGCCGGTGGAATACGGCGAACCTCTCTTCCTCATCGAGCCTCTATGAAACTCTTCAAGAAGATATTGATCGCGAACCGGGGCGAGATAGCGGTCAGGATAATCAGGGCGTGCAAAGAACTGGATATCAGGACCGTTGCCATCTATTCAGATATCGATAAAGACTCACTCCATACGCGGTTTGCCGACGAATCAGTATGCATCGGCCCTGCAAGTTCGGCGCAGAGTTACAATAACATACCGAGTATCCTGACTGCCGCGGAGATCACCGATTCGGAGGCGATTCATCCGGGGTACGGCTTCCTTTCCGAAAACCACCATTTTGCCGAGGCCTGCCTCACTTCGGGTATTACGTTCATCGGCCCGCCTGCGGAGAGCATACGGCTGGGAGGGGACAAGGCAAAGGCGCGGCAGATCATGAAGCGGAGGGGCGTTCCGGTAGTGCCCGGGAGCGACGGGCATGTTGTGTCCGAAGAGGCGGCGATGAAGACCGCCAAAAAGATCGGCTTCCCGGTCATCCTCAAGGCCTCAGCCGGCGGTGGGGGCAGGGGGATGAGGGTAGCAAAGGAGGAAGGAGAGCTTGACAAGTTCTACTTCATGGCGCAGCGGGAGGCCCTTGCGGCCTTCGGCAATGGGGAGCTGTATGTGGAAAAATTCATCCCCACGATGAGGCATGTCGAGGTTCAGATACTTGCGGACACAAAGGGCAACATCGTTCATCTCGGAGAGAGGGACTGCTCGATCCAGAGAAGGCATCAAAAGCTGATAGAGGAGTCGCCTTCACCGGGTTCCACTGAAAAATTCAGGAAGAAAGTCGGGGAGTATGCGATCAAGGCGGCGAAGGCTTTCAAATACAGGAACGCCGGCACAGTCGAGTTCATCGTTGATCCCGAAGGCGGTATTTACTTTATGGAGATGAACACGAGACTCCAGGTCGAACATCCCGTCACCGAGAGTGTCACCGGCATCGATATAGTCAAGGAGCAGATTAAAATAGCCGCCGGGTTCCCCATGGATCTGAAGCAGACTCAGGTGAAAATTTCGGGCCATTCCATAGAGTGCAGGATCAACGCGGAGGACCCCGAAAGGTTTATTCCCTCACCGGGGAAGATTACCTTCCTATCCCTTCCTGGCGGCCCGGGTGTAAGGGTCGACACCGCGGCCTATAACGGTTGCGTGATCCCTTCCCACTATGACTCTCTTGTGGCCAAACTGGTTGTGCATGGCCGGGACCGGAACGAAGCACTCGCGAGGCTGAGGAGGGCTCTGGATGAATTTATCATCGAGGGGATAAAGACTACCATCCCATTCCATAAGAAGGTGCTGAACGACCCGGATTTCCTTAAGGGTGACTTCAATACCGGCTTCGTGGAGAAAATGAGTACTCCCAAGACTCCGGAGGAAAAGTAAAGCCCGCAGTCCGAGCTTTGTTTCTACAGTAAGTCATTGCGAGGTGGACTGTGTATCTGAACGGAATCTGTTTTATCACAGATAGAACCTGCTGTTCATTTTCTCCTTATGAAATGTGCACTGCTGTCCTGAAGGCCGGGATAAAGTTCATCCAGTACCGCGACAAGGACCGGACGAGGCGGGAGATATATTACGAGGCCGTCAGACTCAGGGATTTGACACGCTCTTTCGATGCAGTGCTCATAATCAATGACCATGCCGATATCGCCCTTGCGGTAGATGCAGACGGAGTGCATCTGGGGCAGGACGACCTTCCTTTGAAGGAGGCCCGCCGGATCATGGGGGAAAGGATAATCGGTATCTCAACCCATGACCTTGCACAGGCCAGGGAGGCCCAGTCGGGGGGAGCTGACTATATAGGGTTCGGCCCCGTTTTCGAGACCCTTACAAAGGACGCAGGCAGTCCGAAAGGGATTGACAATCTCAGATTGATTACACAAAATATCACAGTTCCAGTCGTGGCGATCGGAGGAATAAACGGCCGCAATCTCCGGCAGGTGATGGATGCCGGGGCCGCTGCTGCTGCGGTGGCGTCCGCTATTTGCAGGGGTGACATCGAGGACAATGCGCTGAGGCTTGTTTCTTTCCTGAAGGACAAATATCAGGGGCCTTAAAGAGCCTCGCGAAGCCCACAGGCTCGTGTCTTCTTCCGAATGAAGGGACTCTTTTTTGAATTCATGCAGCTGAAAGGTGTGGTCGACAATGGAAGGTAAGAGAGCAAGAGAAAGCGCCGTGACGATGGCACAGGTGATGATACCCCTGGATGCCAACCCGGCTGGAAATGTCCACGGCGGGGTCATCATGAGGCACATCGATACGGCTGCGGCAGTTGCTGCCGCCCGGCACTCGCGGTCAAATGTCGTTACTGCGTCGATCGACAGACTCGATTTTCACCACCCGGTCTTTGTGGGCGACCTTCTGTTCTTCAAGGGGAGTGTAAACTTCGTGGGCAGGACGTCTATGGAAGTCGGCGTGAGAGTGGAAGCCGAAAACCTTCTGACCGGGGTGGTCGAACACACCGCGTCCGCCTACCTTACCTTTGTGGCTCTGGATGATAAGGGAAAACCCCGTGAAGTGCCGCCTCTGATTCTTGAAACCGAAGATGACGAAAGACGCAACATGGAGGCGGGGAAGAGGAGGGAAGTGCGTCTGGCGGAAAGAAAACAGGAGGCGAAGTGCCAGATGGATCGCAAAAACTGCGGATAAGGCGGGACGGCGGCTGAAGGCCGCGTCCCCCCGGATTAGAGTGTCGTTACGAGCTTTGCCGCAAGGTCTCCGATTTCCGAAGTGCCCATGCCCATCTGGCCCGCTGCAAGGCTTTTGATATGTTTGCCTGTGATCTCCATCGCCGTTTTTTCCACGGTCTTTCCTGCTTCTGATTCTCCAAGGTGTTCAAGCATCATGCCTCCCGCGCAGATCGCAGCGAGGGGATTTATCACGTTCTTGCCCTTATATTTGGGCGCAGAACCTCCAATGGGCTCGAACATGGAAACACCTTCCGGATTGATATTACCGCCCGCCGCTATCCCCATGCCTCCCTGGATCATGGCGCCGAGATCTGTGATGATATCGCCGAACATGTTATCTGTCACAATCACATCGAACCATTCCGGGTTTTTTACGAACCACATGGTAGTGGCGTCGACGTGGGCATAATCCGCCTTGATCCCCGGGTACTCCTTTGCCACCTCATAGAAAGTTCTCTCCCACAAATCGAAGGCGAAGGTGAGCACGTTTGTCTTGCCGCACAGAGTGAGCTTGTTCATCTTATTTCTCTTTTTGCAATATTCGAACGAATACCTGATACACCGTTCGACGCCCTTTCTCGTATTGATCGACTCCTGGACGGCCACTTCATCAGGAGTACCCTTCTTAAGAAAGCCTCCGGATCCCGTATACAGCCCCTCTGTATTCTCCCTAACCACTACAAAATCGATGTCTTCGGGTTTCTTGTCCTTCAGGGGACAGTCCACGCCAGGATAAAGCCTTACGGGCCTTAGATTGACATACTGGTCCAGTTCAAAACGCAGCCTGAGCAAAATCCCTTTTTCCAGAATGCCCGGCTTTACATCAGGATGGCCGATAGCCCCGAGGTATATGGCGTCGTATTTCCGGAGATCGTCGACGGCACTTGCGGGCAGTACTTCGCCGGTGCGCAGGTATCTGTCGCCGCCGAAATCAAAATAATTGAGTTCCAGTCTAAAGTCGAACCTCTGTGCTGCCGCATTCAGTACCTTGACGCCTTCTGCAATTACCTCCGGTCCCGTGCCGTCGCCGGGGACCACGGCGATATTATAGGTCTTGGACATATATTCCTCCTGAATAATCGAAAAATTCCATTATTCTATCATATCCCCGCGTTTCTTAGTACCACAGAGTGTGTTCCGACGGACTAAGAGGGGCTGTTTACCTGCCTGCAAAACGAACCAAATCCTTAACCTTCGGGGATTAGCCGAGGGATGGACTTCACGTGCAGGTCAGATCAACCATATGGCGCAGTTCTTTTCCTTATGAAGCAGCATCTCGGAGGTACTGCCGAACAGGATTTCCTCCCTCCTGGATAAATTCCTGCGGCCGATGGCGATCGTGCAGCTGTCCGTCTTTTCCTGCACGTCCAGTATGCACTCGGCAACGGAGGGGCAGTACCTGGTTTCGATCATTACTGTCACCTCGTCCTCCGGGACCCCGGAACTTATCAGGGTGCGGCGATAATTTTCCATCATGCCGATCGCTGCGGTCCTGCGTTCGGCGACCCATTTCCCCAGGTCCTCATCAGTAAAAAAATAGTCCTCCGCGGGGCTGGGTATAATATGCAGGAGAATGACAAGGAAACCGGGGAGGTTGCCGAGGAAGTCTGCTACGTATCTCACCGCTTTTTCCGATTCCTCTGAGCCGTCTACGCCGATAAGGATACGTTTTTCCCTGTCACTTTTCATTTATCACCTCGGATAGTCCGATATCCTGAGCCTTTTTATCATTCCCATCGCAAATGCAATTATTGTTAATTTTAACATGAAGCTTGTAAGTGCGAGGATGAAACAAAATGAAACCGGCTTTGACGCGACAATATCAGCACCAGGACATGAGGCTTCGGCGCTCTTCCGTGGCGCGAAGAGGTCTTTCGGCATACTTGCAAAGCGGTTCTCTGTGATACAATTAAGAGAAAAAGTGAGAATCTGGAGGAAAAATGGCCCGTCAATTTTCAAACGCCTCCGAATGCTGGAAGGCTATACTTTCGGACGTCAGGCTTAACAAGGGACTGCTTTGCGTGGTGGAAAAGTTTGCGCGCACCAGCACGGCTCCGACAAGAGTGGTCTTCGGTACATCCGGATGGAGGGGAGAGATTGGAACTGATTTTACCTTCAATAATCTGCGGATAGTGGCCTCGGCTATTATCGAGATGTTCAGGAGCGGTGACAGATCCGTCATGGAGGCGATGGGTGTCTCCGGATTTGACGAGATAAGGGAGCGCGGAGTTATAGTCGGGCACGACAACAGGATGTTCGGCAACGAATTTTCGCTGGAAGTCCTGGGGTTGCTGCAGCAGGCCGGGATAAAGGCATGGTATGCCGGGGAAGCTCCCACTCCGGAGTTTTCCGCCGGGATCGAGATGCTGAAAGCCGCATGCTCGATCAACCTCACTCCTTCTCATAATCCCGCGAACTATGCGGGATTTAAGTTCAACCCTTCGGACGGCGGTCCCGCCGGCTCTGAAATCACAACAAAGATAGAGGAAACTTCGAACCGCATGATGACGGCGGCTTCCGTCCTGCTGCCTGTAATGCCGACGGAAATCAAGCGGACCGACCTGACTTCACTTTACATCGAATATATCAAAGAGAGGAATACACTGGATATCGGGAAGATCTGTAATTTCGCTCATGAGGCCGACTGCTTCTTATGTGTGGACAACGTTCACGGCTCGACCCGCGGGCGCATTCAGAGGATCCTCGGGGATACCGCCAAGATCAGCTACCTCAGGACTGAAGACAATGTGCTTTTCGGGGGCATTGCGCCCGAGCCGTCGGAAAAAAATATGGCCGGGGTCGACTCGGCGCTGAGTGCCAGCGGCGCAAGGCTTAAGCTTGGTGTCATCATGGACCCGGACGGCGACAGGGTCAGATTTTCAGACGGGGTCATGCAGATACCTATGAACTACTTCGGGGCAATGGCGCTCCATTTTCTCCATGTGCATATAGGCATCAAGGGGATTGTGGCGAAGTCGGTCGGAACGAGCAATCTGGTCAACGCGGTTGCCGGCAAGCTTGGGATACCGGTTCGGGAAACAAAGGTCGGCTTCAAATACTTCAGGCCGTATATGATAAGAAATGCTTCGGAAAGGGCTATCGTGGTCTTTGAGGAATCAGACGGAATATCTGCCTATAACCATACGCTCGAAAAGGATGCGATCTTCGGTTTTCTCCTTGCGGTGGAGATGATGGCTGTTACAGGAAAGAACCTTGGTGAGTATCTCGGGGAGATTATGGAGGAATTCGGGTATTTCTATCCTGACCGGTCCGGGATAGCAGTCGCCCCGTCATTGGCCGGGAAACAGCTGGCGGAAAAACTGGCCGTCCTCAATGAAAAATACCGCAGGGGCACTGTCCTGAAAATAGGGGAAAGCGAGCGGACTGTCAGTGAAGTGCTCACCGTCGACGGAACGAAGCTTATATTCGACGACGGTTCGTGGCTTATGATAAGGCCTTCAGGGACTGAGTCGAAAGTCAGGTTTTATATCGAGTCCAGAACGGAGGAAGGCAAGAAGGCGGTTTTCGAGACGGCCGAGAGGATGACGAAAGAGGCCCTCGGCATGGACTGAATTCATGAGGAGACTACCGCGTCGGCCTCGTCATCCATCGGGTTTGTCCTGACGGCGAGGGAGAAGAGATACGGATAGTCTTTCTTCAGGTGTTTCATATATGCAAGCCATTCCTCAAGCAGTTTCATAAAGGCGCGCTTCATGTCGCCCGTCAGATGATCATAGTCTTTTCTCGGAAGCCCTTCCAGTGCGGGTCGCGCAGACAACTCTTCCGAGAGATGGAAAACGGCCCAGAGAAGGTCGGTAAAGGCCTCATGTTCGAGCAGATTAGGATTGGCGAGAAGACTGAGGAGAAATTCCCTCCTGTCTTCGAGAAAATCTCTCACCTTCCCAAGGTCTTCCCTGCTCGCGTCGATTTTCGGGTCCAGGCGCCGGACAATCCTTAACGCCCCGGAAAATCGTTTGTCCGACCAGTCCGGCCTGATAAGAAGATGCTGTCTGACTTCCGACAGGTCCTGGCTGAATGCCGAGCAGTACTTGATCAGTTGTGTGCCCGCCTCACTGTAAAACGCCCCCACCAGCATGTTGAGCTTCTTAAACAGAGCCCTCTTTTCCCTCTCGCTCAGAAGACGCGCTATTATGAAGGTTACGAAGAGTACCTGGATGGGGACAAAGGCGACGTCCTGGAGCATATAAAAAAAGGTGTCTTCAGGTCTGTGAAAGATTGCGATCTGTATCTCGTAAAGAACCAGTGACAGTGAAGTCAACACCACGGTGAGAAAAATATACCATCGCAGTCTTTTTATCATTGGTCCCCCCTTGGTGACGATGATTCAAGTTTAACTCAAAACCCGCGGATACGGGTGAAAATGTTCGACGTTTGGGGGGAAGAGCATGCATGGATGGGCGGGAATTCTCCTCCAGGCAGGTGGCGGAGTGTGATGAAGCAGGCATGCCTAGGAAGCCGGATATGACGCGACATTAGCCATATCACAAGAATCAGGGTTGCATAATGCCTCTCTTGCCGGGTAAAGTACGCGGTTCCGCTTTACAGCGTATATCCGTTTTCCTCGTGCTGGCTCAGGTCGAGACCGAGGATTTCTCCTTCGTCCGATACCCGGAGGCCCATCGTCAGATCGATCAGCTTTAGAATTACAAACGTTATGGTGAATGAGTAGGCTATAGTAACCAGGATTCCGAGTCCCTGCACAAGCAATTGGTGGGCGTTGCCGAAAAAGAGGCCGTTTGCGCCTGAAGGGTTGATTGCCTTCTCCGCCAGAAATCCGGCGGCGATTGTACCCAGTATTCCTCCGACGCCGTGGACCCCGAAGGCATCGAGGGAATCGTCATACCCCAGCTTACCCTTTACGTTCAGGGAGATGTAACAGACAGCGCCGGCCAGGAGGCCGATGACAAGTGCCGACACCGGGCTCACGAAGCCGGAGGCCGGGGTGATCGTTGCAAGCCCCGCAATCGCACCTGTAGCCGCCCCGAACATAGTCGGTTTTCCCCTGTGGATCCATTCGATGATGACCCACGTCATGGTGGCGGCGACGGCAGCAGCGTGAGTAGCGACGAAGGCCATTACGCTGAGACCTCCCGCCGAGAGGGCGCTGCCGGCGTTGAACCCGAACCAGCCGAACCACAGAAGTCCTGCACCGAGCACCGTCATCGGGAGATTATGGGGCGGCATCTGTTCGTGCAGATAATTCTTCCTCTTTCCTATGAGGAGCGCGGCGGCGAGGGCGGAGATTCCGGAGGTGATATGCACGACAATGCCGCCGGCAAAATCAAGGATGCCGAGTCCTTTCAGCCACCCGCCAGTGCCCCAGACCCAGTGCGCGACCGGGTCATAGACGATTGTCGTCCAGAGGAGTGTGAACAGCAGATAAGAGGAAAATTTCATCCTCTCCGCGATGGCTCCGCTGATAAGGGCCGGCGTTATGACTGCAAACATGGCCTGATAGATCATGAAGGCCATGTGCGGGATTGTAGGTGCATAATTGGGATTGGGCGCTATCCCCACCCCGCTGAGCCATGCCCAGTCGAGGCCTCCGATAAGACCTTTGATGTCGGGTCCGAAGGCGAGGCTGTAGCCTATGACTATCCACTGGATGCTCACGAGGGCTATGGCGACGAAGCTGTGCATCATTGTGCCAAGGACATTTTTCCTCCTGACCATTCCGCCGTAGAACAAGGCGAGCCCCGGAGTCATGAGCATGACAAGGGCTGCGGATATGAGGACAAATGCCGTGTCACCCGTGTCTATCTTGCCCGACGACTGTGCATAAGCGGCAAAGGGCGTGAGAAAGACGGCAAAAATGGCAGACAAAATAGCGGGTCGAATCATCTTCTTGTTCATCAAGCGCCTCCGGCAGAATTTAGGAAATTGAGCGAGATGAAGCTAGCCAGAAACGTGCCAGAAGGGCAAAGGGTTGAATTATGCGGGAAATAGCGCACCGCCTAATCGGGCAAGACCTACAAAAATGTAGCCTTTATCCGTTCTCTTTCCTGGATTATTCTTGAAATACAAAGAGATGTGAGTTAATCTACATTTTTGTAGAACCTACGGAAATGTAGCCTCTCTTTGGAACCGTACGTCGTGCCATTAGTCGTCCCCTGCCGGCGAGAAACTTATTGAATATGGCTCTTCTAATATAGCGTATAGTTTGTTGTTTCTTCTTGTGATGTTCGATGTTCTTAACCGGTGATTAAGGGCTTTCATGACCCAGCATGAAAAAAGTATGCCAGCATTAAGCTAATCAGCATGGTGAATAAAGAGAATGTCTTTGATTACGGGGCGAAAACTGAAGAGAGGAAAAAACTGGTAGAATTGTTAATGACAGGGGCTGCGTCGTCTTGAGTCTTCCTGCGATTTCCAAAGAAGAAGTTGGGGGAGGAGATATGGTTAGCTTAGATAGCATACGAGATGCAATGATTAAGATCCGTCCTCTTGTGCACAGGACACCCCTGATTTACTCCAGCTCTTTCAGCCGGTTGACAGGGGCCGAGGTCTATCTCAAGGTTGAGAGTCTCCAGAAGACCGGTTCGTTCAAGGCAAGGGGGGCGGTTAACAAGATGCTCAGCGTCAGGGCGGATAAGGTGATCGCCGCGTCCATGGGCAACCACGCACAGGGGGTCGCATTTGCTGCGGGCAGGCTGGGCAAGGACGCCGTCATAGTGATGCCTGCGACCGCCCCCATCGTCAAACAGGAGGCGACGAAAGGCTATGGCGCCGAAGTCGTTCTTCATGGAAACAGCTTCGACGAGGCCCTTGATTATGCGCTTTCCCGGAAAGACCGTTTTTTTGTTCATGCCTTTGACGACGATGAAATAATAGCCGGTCAGGGGACTGTTGGTATCGAGATTGCGGAAGAGATAAAAGAGCCTGACATTGTGTTTGTCCCTGTGGGTGGAGGGGGACTTATTTCAGGGGTTTCCGTGGCGCTGAAGTCTTTATTCCCCGGAACCAGGATAATAGGAGTGCAGACCAGGTCAGCTGTTTCCGCCTATCTTTCCTTTACAAAAAATGAAATTGCGGCGAGCCCGCCCCTTTCCACTCTGGCCGACGGAATAGCTGTCGGGAAGGTAGGGGAAAGGACCTTTGAGGTGATCCGACGCTATGTCGATGACATGGTGCTGGTGGACGAGGATTCCATAGCCATGGCGATTCTCCTGTTCCTCGAGCGGAAGAAACTTGTGGTGGAAGGAGCAGGGGCGGCGCCGCTTGCGGCCCTGTTTGAAGACCCTGCCAGATACAGGGGAAAGAGGGTCGTGCTGGTGGTGAGCGGGGGGAATATCGACTTTACCCTGATCGACAGGATAATCAGGAAAGGTCTCGTAAAAAGCGGCCGAATAGGCGTTTTCGAGGTCACTGTCGAAGATGTCCCGGGGACACTACATTCCGTCACAAAAATAATCGCTGATCACAGGGGAAACATCCTGGGCGTTTTTCATGACAGGCTGGCCGCCGAGACGCCGCTCGGCAAAACCAGGGTCGCGTTTACGGTTGAGACGCGGGGAAGCGGCCATCTCGATGAAATTATTGCGGACATGACCGCAAGGGGTTTTGAGGTCAGGAAAAAAGCCTGAAGCGCGCCCTCTCTTGACTGATTCGGGCAGCCGGTAAGATTGACAATATCGCGCAATGTGATAGCATTTAAAGAGAGATTCCGAACGGGAGATCAAGAGGGCCGAGTCCTCGCGGAAAAATAACATAATTTATCAGGAGGTAATCGCAATGCCTTACACAGAAAAAGATTACAGCAAGTTGATCGGGATGGAAGGATTCAGCGAGACTTTGCTCAAGAACCATTTTACCCTGTATCAGGGATATGTAAAGAATACGAATAAGGTCGTAGAGACACTTGAACAGCTGCTGAAGGAAGGCAAAACCGGGGGGCCCGAATACGCTGAGATAAAGAGGAGGCTCGGGTGGGAATTCAACGGTATGAGGCTTCATGAATACTACTTCGGGAATCTGGGAGGCAAAGGGGCCCCGATTGACAAATACGGTCCTCTCGGAAAACAGATGCAGTGTGATTTCGGCAGCTACGAAGAATGGGAAAAGGACTTCAAGGCCACAGGGGCGATGCGGGGGATAGGTTGGGTTGTGCTCTACCAGGATGATGAGAGCGGCAGATTGCTCAATTTCTGGATAAACGAGCACGATACCGCCCATCCGGCGGGTTGCAGGCCGATACTCGTGATGGATGTCTTTGAGCATGCCTTCATAACCGACTATGGCCTGAAGAAGGCAGATTATATCGCATCTTTTTTTAAGAACATCGACTGGGCAGCTGCGGGGTCGAGACTGGCTGCGAAGAAGGAGGTCTGAAATGCCGATCATAGAATATTCGGGGGTGAAGATCAATGTGGACGATGAGGGGTACCTCATCAACATGGACGACTGGAATGAAACTGTGGCGAAAGCCCTGGCTTCAAAAGAGGGAGTAGAAGATCTCACGCAGGACCGCCTGGATATAATAAAGTTTCTCCGGGATTATTACATAAAGTACAACTTTTTCCCGATCCTGGATTCGGTCTGTCTGCATGTTCATCAGCCCCATCAATGCATGAACGACAAGTTCATCCATCCGCTCAAGGCGTGGAAGATTGCAGGCCTTCCAAAACCGAATGACATAGTGCTTACCTATCTTAACTACGGGCTGGTGCCGACGTAAGAGCAGACGGTTTATATATTGCGAGGATTCCCCTTTTTTGCCGGATAACTTGGAGAAAAAGGGGAATTTTTTTGGGTATAGTTCAGTCTATGGCAAAAAGGAAAGACAAACATTCACCGCAGAGACGCAGAGAGCGCAAAGAGTAGTGATTATATATTTCCACTGAGAGGGCGGAAATATATAAAACGCCATTGCAGGTCTGGGAAGTCCCCCAACTGAAGGGATACTGGAGCACAATTGAACATCTTTATTGTTTTCCGGCCTCTCAGCGGAAAACAAAATATTGAATCTCTGCGTTCTCTGCGTCTCTGCGGTGAACTATCATTTTCAAAGCTTATCGTTATCTGTCAGCAGCCTAGCAGGAACTCTTGCACTTGCAGGTTGTTGCAGTCTTTTTTGAGACCTTCTTAATGATCATGCGCTCCACCGCCTTTCTTTAGGTTATGATCTCTTTACCAATTATATCATAAAGGGAGCATCGGAAGAGATCCTTTCCCCGCCCGTTTCCGAGAAGTTCGGCTCTGTATCGGCATCCTCCCCTGCAGGATTCGATATCGGGGCAGTCGCAGTCGAGTTCGTCAAGCCTTACGGGCGTAATCCGCTGCCAGCATTCTTTCAATCCGTCTTCAATAGTGCCGGCTGCCCTGTCGGCATAAAAGGTGCACCTGGAGATCCGTCCGTCCGCCGCCGCGCAGGCCAGATGCAGTCCGCAGGCGAAGCCGGGAGGGCTTTCATGAAGGCCGCCGCCAAATCCGTACCGAAGATATTTTCCGCCGAGATCAGGGGTTATCTGAAATTCAGGATTATCCCGGAGCCTTCCCGTTATACAGGGGACATCTACCGTCCAATCCGCGATCCCGAGATCAGTGAAAAGTTTTTCCATTTCGTCGAAGTCTCCCAGATTCTTTCCGTGCACCATCGTCGACACAGAGACCTTCATGGATGACGCCTTGCAGAGTTTTATCGCCTCCATTGCCGTCCTGAATGTCCCGCGGCCCCTGAGCGAGTCGTGGGCGGCTGCAAGGCCGTCAATGCTGATCTGCACTTCATCGACATTCAGCCCGCCAAGGATTTCCCTGTTCAGGAGGGTGCCGTTGGTAAAGAGGACTTTTCTTATAGAAAAAGAGGGAAGCATTCTGTTGATTTTATCGAACCTGCTGTGCAGAAGCGGTTCCCCCCCTGTGATCAGCACCCTCAAACCCTGCAGGGATTCGAACTCCCGCAGTACCTTTTCCACAATTTCTACCGGAAGCTCATGGGAGCCGCTGCCAATGTAACAATGTGCACATCTCAGATTGCATCTTTCCGTTATCTGGAGTTCGAGGTACCGGAGCGAAGGGTCGGGGGATTTCACCGCCTGCGGACGCCTGACTGTGGGACTGTCGGCAGTCAAAATGCCTTCTCCAACGCAGTAATCATCAAACTCGCTTCCTTCGGCGGCGCCTCCCCCTTCCGATGCGCATATCGAAAGAAACTCGAAGGACTCATCGTCCAGTTCGTAGAGGTCATCGGTGGGGATCACATATACTGAAGGCCTCTCCAGGTGTTTCAGAACACAGTTTTCAGCGAGAAAATACCGCATATTTTATTATACAGGAGGACCCTTTTTTTGATATATTAAGACGACCATGGAAGGGATATTGCTGCAAGAGAGACTCTGCCGGAAGTTCTGCCGCTATTATAAACCCTCGAAGGATGAGGGTCTTACCTGCATGGGCTATCTTGTGATTGAGGGACTTGAGAACAGAGGCAGGGATATCCTTTTTCCCGTAACTGCCGAAAAGCCCGGGACTGCTGCAGAGAAAATGCTTGTCGGCCATGTGTGTGCCCGGTGTCCCTTTTATGAGGACGGCTGCGACTTTGTGCGCGGTGAACCGGATTCCTCTCCCTGCGGAGGGTTTATTGTCCTGGGCCATATGAGCGAGACGCGTGCCGTTTCTGTTGATGATATACGGGCCGTTATCGAACTTATGAAGTAATTTGTTTTACTATAATCACGATGCCTTACATCAAGACAAGGAGGAAGAATGGAAAAGTATTCGGTTACCGAAGTTGTTGAGCAGGCCATCCAGACGGAGAGACTCGGGTTCGACTTCTATACGACGATGGCCGAGAAGTTTAAGGAAGACGGGGGGCTCAAAGAGCTTTTTGATACATTGGCCCTGAAAGAAAGGTCGCACGAAAAGCGGTTCTCAGACCTGAAGGAAACGGTTAAGGATAGCGGCGTGGCCGAGTGGGAAGAGGTATCAAAGTATCTGCGGGCAATCGTGGAATCGGAATTCTTCCTGGGCAGGAACAAGTCTCTTCCATCCCTGGATCACGTAAAGACCGTGTCGGATGCGGTGAGATTTGCGCTGGGGTTTGAAAAGGAGACGC
>JBJKPE010000112.1:0-4436 GCA_046706685.1 Thermodesulfovibrionales bacterium
AATCCTTCCGAAAAACGCCTTCTGCCAAGTCCCTCATGTGAGGATTGCCCTTACTGACAAGCCCGATCTTATCCTGCAATCTGTCACTCCCGCTTGTCGGGAGTCCTTCCGAAGAAAGATTCCGGACAAGCCGGAATGACAAAAAAGACAAGAAAATACCCACACTGATCTACGATCAGCCAAAATAATAAATGTCCTTGAAAACTGACACTGACACTGATGACTGACGCTGATGACGAAGCTGACACTGCAGGGTCAGCCGGACAGTGCCTTTTTCACAGACAAGGCTATCGTCCGGCGGGAGAAGGGCTTCTGGATAAAACCCAGCGCGCCCTGCTTCAGGATTTCATCTATCACACCGAACCCGTTGCGACTGTAACCCGAACAGAGCAGTATCCTGACCTCCGGATTAACCGTCTTCAGCACCTGAAACACCTCATTTCCACCCATCTTCGGCATGATCATGTCGAGCACTACCAGGGAAATCTCCTCCTTCCTTTCCCTGTATATCCTTATAGCGTCGTTACCACTTTCCGCGGTCATTATCGTATAGCCGAGCGGCTCCAGCATGTCCCTGAAGAGCTCTCGCACGTCGGGCTCGTCGTCAACCACAAGGATCGTCCCGGAGCCTCTCAGATCCTTATCGGGTTCCGAGCCTTCCGGAATCTCTTCTCTTGCAACAGGCATGTAAATATTGAACCGCGTTCCCTGAGACGGCTCGCTGTAAAGGTTTATGTACCCGCCGTGATTGGTAACAATCGAATGCACTATATAGAGCCCCAGCCCGGTACCTTTACCCGTTTCTTTCGTGGTGAAGAAGGGATCGAATATCTTCCCCTGTGTCGCCCGATCCATTCCGACGCCGGTGTCAGACACAGACAACTTGATAAAGCCGCCTTCGCCCCCGTCAAGGCTGTTGGCTGCGCCGTTCTCACTCCCGACCATGGAGGTTTCGATCAACAGCCTCCCGCCTTCAGGCATGGCGTCCCGCGCGTTAACGGCCAGGTTGATAATCACCTGCTGGATTTGCGACGGGTCCGCTTTTATCAACGGCACCCTATCGGTAAGCCGCGTGACAATCTCTATCTTCTTGGGAATACTATGCTGGAGAAGCTCCATTGAGTTGTTGACAACATCGTTTACGTTTACTGCCTTTGTCTCCAGCTTTTCCTTTCGGGTCAGGCTCAATATCTTCCGTCCGAAATCCGCACCCCGTTGCGCGGCATCGTGTATAACCGTAGCCGGTCTGTGAAACTGGTCCCCCTCCCTGGTCATAGACAAAATAATTTCAGAGTACCCCAGTATCGCAGTCAAGAGGTTGTTGAAGTCATGGGCCATACCGCCCGCAAGAGTCCCCACAGCCTCCATTTTCTGTGCCCTGATGAGCCTCTCTTCCAGCCTCTTTTTTTCAGTTACATCGATAATATATCCGTCCATGCCGGTCACCAGGCCCTCTCCGTCAATTTCCGGATACAAAGACAGAGAAATGCTGCGTTCCTCTCCGTTCCTGCCGACAGCCTTGCGCTCTAAATGCACGCCCTTTTCAGGCAGCGTTTCTTCGATACAGTCTATGCCCCTCTGGCCTGCAAATATGTCGCAGATTCCCTTCACATCTCCGAACATTTCCCTGAACCTGCTGTTGGCTTCGAGCACGGCCCCTCCTGCATCCAGCCTGAAGATAGCATGCTCAACGCGTTCGAAGAGAGACCGGACCCTTTTCTCCGACTCCGTCAGTCTGTCTTCGTTTTCCTTCAGAGACTTGCACATGACGCCAAATTCCCGGGAAAGTTCCTGTATCTCATCGCCGGGCTGCCCGCTCCCGACACTCTCTTCCGGCAGAATGCCCTCCTTGAACAGAGAGACAGACCTGTAAAGACCGGTAACGGGTTTGATGACAAAACGCCCGATAAGAATGTCGATCGATATGATAGCAAGCAGGGCGATTAACCCGGACACCACCAGATCTGCGGTAATTATATGTCTCAGCTCATTTGTGATCGATGAGGACGAGAGGGAAACCCTGACAAATCCGATCGTTGTAGGAGTGGAGTTTTTGTCTGCCCTGAAAAAAATAGGCCGGTAAAAATCATAGCCCCTGTCTCCCTGAATGAACAACGGCTCATCCGACTTGCTGAAATGAGCGACCGCCTGAGGCTGGGCATGGTCGCTCAGCCTCTCAACGGGGTAGGCGTCGATCGCATCCCACAGATCCGAATATACCTGCACCAGGGTCACATCCGGCGCCTCGATTATATCCGACGCCTTTTTTATGAGGTTCAGGTCTTCATTTATGAGTCCTTCCTCGGCTGCACGGGAGAGGGCATAGCTCAGTGCGGTCCCCCTCTTCACGAGTCCCCTTTCCTCACTGCGAATGAACGCAATCGTAAATAGGGACGTAGTTATAGCCCCTATTATCACGATTACAAGCGTGACAAGGACCAATACCCTTGTCCGCAAGGAAATTCTCATATTACCAGACCCTTCTCCAAATTATTAGAACCTGTCTCAAAATTGAAATCTTATAATATCCGCCTCTTTTGTCATTTCCCAACTCCCGAAGGCTTTCGGGATTGCGGGAATGACAGCCTTGAACTGAGAACCGATTTTGAGACGGGTTCAGTGTCTGCGGAAGCCGTCAGTGTCATTATTCAAAATAACGCTTTATCCCTTGCCCACACCAATCACGGACACCGACACTTATTGACCGGCTTCATTCAGATCCAGAAACGAAACCACCCCTTGCGAACTTATGAACCGTTGTCCTTCTTCGCTCAGGGCAAAGCTCACAAATTTCACGACCTCCGGCTTCGGGCTCGCCGGTACCAGCAGAAACAGAGGCCTCCTGAATCCGTATTTCCCGGAAATTATGGTCTTCACCGTCGGGTACACACCGTTCACCCTCAGCATCTTGACTCTCCGTTTACTCGCACTGCTGAAGCCAGTGGCCGCAAACCCATCAGCCGTTGTCTCGACAAGCTGCTCCGCAATACCGGACGACGGAACAAGCCGGGTATTCGGAGACCCGACAGGCCTCCCGCGAAGAATTATATCCCGAACAGACGCTTCTACGCCGGATAAACCCCTCCGCGGCCGCGAAACAAACAATTTTATAAGGGCGTCACGTCCCCCCAGCTCTCGCCAGTTGGTAACCTTGCCCTCATATATTGACCTCACATCATCAAGAGAAATGTTGTCGACCGGATTCGACTCATGAACTATGAATACAAGGGCATCCCACGCCACCTGTATAAATTGCAGGCCTTTGGGGTCGCCCGCCTCTCTCCCCCTGCACGAAGCCGCAAAATCGACGTTTCCCTTTTTAAGGTCTTCGATCCCGACCAGGCTTCCCCCTCCGCGCACAAAGACCTTCGTTCCGGTTCTTCTCTCGTACTCTCCGGCAAGAGCGGTCAGATATCCGACATTGCTTATCGAACAACCGCTTCCAGTAATATATACCGCCGCGCTCGCAGCACTCGGGCCGGCGAAGAAGAGTACGAGAAGGATCATCGTGAGGTATGTTGTCAGAACTTTTAGAACCTTATACATAACGCTCTGAATTATCGGCCTGAAAATTACAGTTGCCCGCACAATGCCTCACAGGAAAACAACAATCCGGCATAAAAAAAGGTCCCGCTATAATGACAGTATAAGAGCTATGCACAAACACTAAGCAGATGTCTCACTCCCGGCCGGCTCACTATCCGAGGTCTTTATTATCCAGATATTCCCGAATTCCCCCTCCTGGTAGACGCGTGCCAGACCAAGCCGCAACAACTCCAGAAGAGCCAGGAATGATACTATCAGTTGTGTCCTCGTTGCCTGTCCTTCAAAGAGTTCCTCAAACCTCACAGCGTCGGATTTATGGATAACATCCGCAATAAAAACCATCCTGTCCTTTACAGTAAGCAGTTCCTTGGTGATGGTGCGGACTTCCGGGGGCGCAGCGTCGAGCATTTTCCTGAAAGCACCCAGCAGATCGAAGATGTTTACGTCGAAGAGGCAAAGTTCCGGTTCCCCCGTGCCCTCCCCCTCTTCGCTCTCGGGTGCCCGCCCGAATATCTGGAGTGCCTCCTCTTCCCTTTCCTTCAGAATAAAGGCTGCATCCTTATAAGCCTGATATTCGAGAAGCCTCTGGACAAGTTCGAGCCTCGGGTCCTCCGCTTCCTCCGCCTCCTCCACCTCGTCGACAGGCAGAAGCATCCGGGATTTTATATGTATCAGCGTGGCTGCCATGACCAGGAATTCTCCCGCGATATCCAGGTTAAGTTCTTTCATCATTTCGATATAATCCAGGTAGCGGTGGGTGATAAAGGATATGGGAATATCGTAGATGTCGATCTTGGCTTCCCTGATGAGATGCAAAAGCAGATCGAGGGGACCCTCGAAAACCGGGAGTTTTATTTCGTAGAGTTCTTCCATATATCCTGGTTTCCCGT
>JBJKPE010000113.1:0-4452 GCA_046706685.1 Thermodesulfovibrionales bacterium
ACCTCTTCGACATCAAATCCCCTGAATTTCATGGGGAATTGCTTCTGCTGGATATCAAGCGGCGTGATTCTCATACTATCCTCCTCCGACCTTGTAACCGATTTTTATTAAGGTGGTAACAAAAAAAGACTGCGCAAATATAATAACAAGAATAACCACTATAGGAGAAATGTCTATCGGGCCGAGCCTGTAGCCTATCAGCCTCCGCACAGGCCTGAAGGCCGGCTCGGTGACCGAATAAAGGAACCGCACTATGGGGTTGTGGGGGTCGGGATTGACCCAGCTTAACAATGCTGCAACGATAACGACCCACTTGTATATCTCAAGTATTGTGTCCAGAATTCTCGCAACGGTGATAAGGAAGTCGCCGAAAATGAACATTATTCCCGCCTTCCCAGTTCTTCCGCCCTTCTGCGGGCCGCGCCAAGGGCGTTGCCGACTATCGACATGAAATTGTTTTCCTCAAAGACCTTCAGTCCTGCTGCCGTCGTCCCACCCGGAGATGTCACCATTCCCCTGAGCTTTTCGGGGGACATTCCCGTATCGAGGAGTTTTGCCGTCCCCAGCAGCGTCTGTACGGCGAGGGCCGTTGCGTCAGGCCTTCCTATTCCCATCGCCACACCGCTTTCCGTCAAGGCCTCAACAAACAAAGCAATGAAGCCCGGCCCACTCCCGGAGAGGGCCGTAACGGCATCCATGTATCTTTCAGGCAGTAAAAGAACTCTTCCGACGGACATAAGTATGCTCTTTACGATGTCGACTTCCCGGCCGTAGAAACAGTCGCACAGGGACATGACCGACATACCCTCCTGCACGATAGCCGGCGTATTGGGCATGACCCTTATTAGCTTCGTCGTGCGCAGCTTCGACCCGAGATACGCAAGGGTGATGCCGGCAGCTATGGAGACAACCGTTTTATCTTCCGTTACTCCTTCAGATATTTCATCCAGAACAACCCCCATAATCTGCGGCTTCACTGCCAGGATGATAATTTCGCTGGCCGAAACCACTTCCCTGTTCGATCCAGTTGTTCTGATTCCATAAGTCCTTCCCAGTTGAAGCCTCTTTTCTTCTGCGGGCTCTGCGACAAAAATGTCCTTCATCCCCTGCGAGGCCATACCTTTTATAAGTGCCTCCGCCATATTGCCGCCGCCGATAAAACCTGTCATCTTTCCTCCTTTTGTCTCTCACCGAATATCGCTGTGCCGATTCTCACAATAGTGGCACCCTCCTCTATCGCAACCTCGAAATCGTTCGACATACCCATTGAGAGTTCAGGCAGCACAAAGCCTTCTTCCTCAGCATAATCCCTGAGTTCACTCAGTTTCCTGAAATACGGCCTCACTACTTCAGGGTTATCAAAGAAAGGAGGGACGGTCATAAGACCCTCCACTTTTACATTCTTCATACCCCTTATCAGCTCCAATAATGGTAGCACATTCTCTTGTGGACTCCCATACTTACTTTCCTCATCAGAAAGTTTAACTTGAACAAGTACCCTCTGTCTTTTCCCCATTTTCTCCGCCTTTTTATTTATTACATCTACAAGCTCCGGAGAATCAACCGAATGGATCAGATCGAAGAGTTCAACAGCTGCCGCTGCCTTGTTTTTCTGAAGATGGCCGATCAGATGCCACGCGAGGGGCGACCCTGGAACATCCTCCCTTAACCTCAACACTTTTTCACGTCCCTCCTGAACCCTGTTTTCCCCAAATTCCCTCAACCCGGCATCAACGGCTTCACGGACAAGACCGGCATCCACGAGCTTGGTGACGGCAACCAGCCTGACATCGTGAGGGTCCCTGCCCGCCTTCATTGCGGCGTGTGCAATCCGCTTATAAATCGTATTTATATTATCAATCAGCATTTTCGAACGCAGAACACTAATATACTAGTCTCTGCCTGATTAAAATTCAATGGAAATAAGGACTCAAAACCACCAATAAATCAGATATGCCGCCTATAGACTATGGTCAACAGGCGAAGGGACAAAGCCAAGCCTAAAGAGTCCCGATGAAAATCTCACGTATCAGGGGCGGGATTCTGTTGAAGCCGGTAAGCGGTTGCCCGCTAACGTTGTCAAACCTGAAAGCATCATTTGGAACGAATGGCGACTTTTTCACCCAGCGAACTCAGGGCCGAGCAATTCTGGTATTAATCAAGTACCTGTCGCCCGATGGTATTCATCCCAAAGCTTCTCCTTCGCCACTCCCGCGTCGATGAAGTCCCAGGGAAGGATCTCCGCCTTGTCCCTCCCCCTGAAGATATAAAATCCGGAACCGGCCTCCACTCCTCCGGAAGAGGAACCCTCGCCGGCCGCCAGTTTCTCTATCAGGTCGGAGACTCGTCGATCTCCCCGAGAAAACACACCCTGAAGATATGCATACTTCGGCACGTCATGGAAAACCCGTACCCCCTTCAAACTGCTGAGACCTCTCTTTATTATCTTCAGGCGTTCCTTGACCTCCTTCAGAGGTTCCATGGAATGCCACTGAAACGGAGTGAACGGTTTGGGCACAAAAGTGCTGACACTCAACGTAATAAAGCCCCTCATCGAAGCGGCCCGGATCCTTCCGACAAGGTCTACAATCCCCTCTATGTCCTGCCTTGCTTCGGTAGGAAGCCCGATCATGAAATAGAGCCGGAGCGTTTCTGTTCCACCATCCAGAATCATTTTTGCCGTGTCGAGGATATCCTGCTCCGTGATCTTCTTGTTGATCACGTCCCTTAACCTCTGCGTCCCGGCTTCAGGAGCAATCGAAACGCTCTTGTGCCTCCTCATTAAAGCGGCAATGCGGCCGCTCTTCTCGCTGGCGCGCAATGAGGTAATAGAGAAATCGACGCCTTCTATCGACATAACCTCCTCCGCATAAGGATAATCCGTCAATGAAGGGCCGATAAGACCTACCCGCCGCGTCTTCTCCTGTGCATCCCTTATTTCCTCCCTGACCGCGGCCAAACCCTTTTTCCGGGGCGGGTTATAAAGATGACCTGCCAGGCAAAACCTGCAGGACCAGGGGCAGCCCCGCATCGCTTCAAGAAGGTACATGTCCGCAAACTCGGCTTCAGGGGTAATTATGACAGGCCGGAACAATGATCCTGAGATGTCTCTCATTGTCCTCTTGCGGATAACCTCAGGAGCATCATCTACGGCCTCCCTCCCAAGGATATGCCCAGTGCTGTCCGAGTACGTAACAGCGTAATATTTCGGCACATATAGACCCGAAATCTTCAAGCAGTTCTTGAATAATTCGTCTTTTGTAGAGCAGCCCCTGAAGACCGATAGAAACTCGGGAACCATCTCCTCCGCCTCCCCGACAAAGATAATGTCCATGAACTCCGCAAGAGGCTCCGGATTTGAAAAGCCGCACACTCCGCCCATCAGCACGACGGGATGGGCAGGCCCCCTCCCTGAGCTTCTGTGCGGTATTCTGCTCATCCTCAACATTTTTACTACATTCGGATAATCATTCTCGAAGGAGACCGAAAACGCTACGATATCGAAACGTGAAAGCGTCCTCTTTGACTCAAGTGAAAAAAGTTCGGAGCCGGTCCTTTCATGTTCTTTGATCTCGTCTTCGGCAGGAAGGAATACCCTCTCGCATACTACATCACTAAAACTGTTTAATAAGCCATAAATGCCTTGAAACCCGAGGCTCGACATGCCCACGGAATAAGTGTTCGGATAGACCAGCGCTATCTTTATTTTCCCTCCGGGCTCCTTGAAGATCGTTCCCTTCTCCCGCGAAAGGAGATAGTCTGCCCTGTCGGTGAGTTTCCTGTTCATTGTGTATTATACATAATGCATGCAGAACGCTTTTCCGTTGGGCCACCGGAATGGTACAATCTCTGAATGAAGATCATTACCCAAAACAAGAAGGCTTTCCACGATTACTCCATTGAAGAGACGCTTGAGGCGGGCATCCTGCTTCAGGGCACTGAGGTCAAGTCACTGAGGGAAGGCAAAGCCAACCTTAAGGACAGTTATGTCATCGTGAAAAACGGAGAGGTTTTTCTGCTGAATTGCCATATCAGCCCCTATTCCCATGGAAACATTATGAACCACGAGCCACTGAGGACCAGAAAGCTCCTGATGCATAAAAAGGAGATCGCGAAGCTCCTGGACAGGGCGGCCCAAAAGGGATATTCTCTCATACCTCTGAAGCTTTACTTCAAGAACTCTCATGTAAAAGTTGAGGTCGGTCTGGCCAAGGGGAAGAAACAATATGAAAAGAGGGAGACCATAAAGAAAAGGGAAGCGGACCGCGAGATAGAGCGCGCAATGAAATCCCGGCGGTGAATCGCTGAATGTGGTAGAATACAAATATATACCCGGGGGCGAATGGGCTCGACGGGGGTTATGAGGCTTATGTGGCATGTCGTGGCTCCATCACCACGCTAAAAGATGGAAACACATACAAACGCCAACAACGAACTGGCACTCGCTGCTTA
>JBJKPE010000114.1:0-3876 GCA_046706685.1 Thermodesulfovibrionales bacterium
GGCATCAAAGCCTTGACCGAAGGACCCCGGATGATGTTTACTGGAGTACACTACCTAAGAACCTGGTAGCGGCATGAGGCTGAGCAGCTTATCACTTAAAAACTGCTTTCAGTTGTCCAAACAAACCAGGCCACCTCTTACAATCAGAGGAAGAAACGCAAAGGGGCCTTCTGGGAAGATCGCTACCACGCCACTGCAGTCGAAGCGGATGCCCATTTGGCCAGGTGCATGGTTTACGTAGATATGAACATGGTCCGGGCCGGGGTTGTGGCTCACCCGAGCGAATGGCCCTTCTGTGGGTATAATGAAATTCAAGATCCTCGATTGAGGTATTCCGTCATTGATTACGAGAGCTTGGTGGAATTATTTGATTGCAGGAGCATGCAAGAGTTCAAAAAGATGTACAGGAGCTGGGTTGAGGAGGCAATAGAGAAGCGCACTTGCGTTAGTCGGCAGTCCCAATGGACTGAGAGCCTGGCAGTTGGGTCCGCAGCTTTTGTAACAGATGGGAAGGAAAAGCTCGGGCCTAGAGGGAGGGGGCGAAAGGTGTCATATACAGACGGATGCTTTTCATTGCGAGAGCCGGCGACTCCTTACAGCATCGATTTTGCCACTGAAAATGATGCTCTAAGGCAAGATAATACGTTTTATTGGAATGTTGTTCCTTGAGATTCAACTACTTGACTTGGTCCGACCCCGTGCCGTAGTCCGTGCTGTATGTGTGTCCTCTTGTCACAGCGGACACCTTTAGTCTTCACCTCCGATGGGATGGAATTTTTTGATCTAAAGCGTTTGCCTGATAGAAGTAACTGTAACTTCAAGAACGCGAGTTAAGAACGAGAACTTAGCCTTCATCATGTCAAACTCTGAACCTGAAGCTATGAATTTTGCTTTTCCTTCGATCAGGAAACCGGCACCGGGAGTGCCTCTGTGCCCATTTACCTCCTTACTCCCGACTGTGAGCAGAACTCTGTCATTCTGAAGCGTTTTTTTCTCTGTCTTTCTCATTCCGTAAGCGGGGATCAGAATTCTGCCGTCTTCCGGCCTCACAAGGTAACTGTTCCATGTATTTACAACATGGGCCTCATTATCAGAACATGAAACAATGGAAACAACACCTTCTTTACCAATTACTTCGAGAAACTTGTCCGTGAACATACGTAATGTTCCTCCTTTAATTGTGGATATTCTGTATCTCTGATATCGAGTATAGTTTATGCTAAGATAAAAGTCAAGAGACTGATTGATGGAAGAAGTTATTACAATCTTTTGAGAGTACACAAGGAGACAACTAGATGCAATTCAGCGTTGGGGTTGAGTACGCATTTCATTCACTGTTTTATATGGTAGAGCTGCCTGACCATAAAACCATAGGAATCAGGGAACTATCTAAATTGCACGGTATTACAGAAACTTATCTCTCCAAGGTCTTTACAAAATTGCGCAAAGCAGGGATAGTGCGATCTATTGCCGGAGTCAAGGGCGGATACAAGTTGGCAAGAAGGGCGGAAGATATCTCTTTTTGGGATATTATTGAAGCCGTTGAGGGGCCTTCACGTTTTTTTCAGTGTGCAGAACTTCGCAAGAAAAATATCTTTGTTGATGATCCCGGTATATTTACTGATAAATGTCCTTGCCTGATAAAAGTAGTCATACAGGAAGCAGAGGAATTAATGAGGAACCAGTTGCGGAAAAAGTCTCTCCGTTGGTTGTACGATAATGTGCATAAGGATTTTCCGACAAAAAAAAGGAAGGCAATAGCAGATTGGCTTAAGGCAATATAATATCCGGAAAAAAAGATTATAATTCAAGCAATCAACAGATATATGAAGAAATACCCTGACAGGTCCATCGAGCCGCCCAGGTATAAACTATCAATTTTTTCTCGTCGAGGCTGTTGTCCCGTCGGCTGATGTTCAGCGTCATACAAAAACGGATAAATACTGCGGAAACGAAAGAACATGACACAGATTAAAACCCCTCTGGACGTATACAAATTACTCCCAAAATCTAATTGCAGGCAATGCTCATTGCCGTCATGCCTGGCCTTTTCCACGGCCGTGTTTAGTGGTGAAAAACAACTTGCGGATTGCCCGTATATCGACGACAGTATTGTCAGTCAACTAAAGAAACTGGATACACATAAATCCATATCTCAAAAAAGAGAAGATGCCGCCGATCAACTCAGAGGCCAAATCCCTTCGATAGACCTGCTTTCATCCGCCGGGAGACTGGGCGGCAGAATCGTAGGGGACAAATTGGCCCTCAAATGTCTCGGCAAAGATTTCTTTATAGATTCGATGGGCAATATCACATCCGAATGTCACACGCACGCCTGGGTATCGCTCTTTTTGCTCGATTATATAATTAACAGCAAAGGGGGCAACCCGACGGGCCAATGGATTCCATTCAGAGAATTAAAAAAAGGAGCGGAGCGGAATCCTCTCTTTGAGCAGTTATGCGAAAAACCTCTCAAACAGATGGCCGATACCCATACGGATCTATTTAAAGACCTCATTTATGTTTTCAGCGGAGATAGGTCAACAAATATGTTTTCATCTGACATATCACTAATCCTATACGCTCTGCCAAAAGTACCTATCTTAATTTGCTACTGGAAGGCAGACGGCGACATAGAATCATCTCTTCATATCTTCTTCGATTCCACAGTTGAGAATCATTTAAACATTCAAGCCATCTTTGATCTCGGCGTTGGGTTAGCTATGATGTTCGAGAAGGTCGTTCTAAAGCACAAGCGTAATTGAAAACCGGGGGGACATTTCAGATGAAGACATTGATTTTAGTTTCCGCGAGTGCCATAACGCAGCGCAAGCAGGTCTTGAAATGATTTTTCTCTGTCCGAAATGCCGGACAAGACTGCGCATCCCGGATGAGAAGTTGAGACCGGAAGGGATAAGGTTCAGATGCAAATGCGGCGCACTCCTTTCTTACAAGAAGAAGACATCAGGAGCGCCGGCGGACGGAGAGAGCGCCGCCCTTCACTCCTCCCCCCGCCGCGACGTCATTCCTCCCGTAGTCTCAGCGCCTCCTGGTCCGGAACCGCAGGAGCCGTACCCTCAGCATCCGGCTTCCGGAGCGAAGGATAAGGCCGAGGCCCCCTGTCCCGGCCCGGCTTCACCGATACGGAAAGGAGTCCGCCCGTCTCCGGATCCGACCGGAAGCACTTCCGGTCGCCGCAAGCCGTCCGCTCCGGCACTTAAAGGGACCCCCCTTCAGAATTTCATTGCCGCCACAATGATCGTTCTCATCTTCATCTGCGTGGGGCTTCGCCTCTGGGCGCTCTCTAGAGCGCACGGGATCCATCCGCCGGATATGGTCGCCTCCAACGGGGAGTCGGTCTGCATCCATCTCAACAAGACACTCTATATGCTGTCCGCAGACGGCAGACTGACCCGGCGCATAGCTCTTTCCGACATCGGCTTGGACAGCGAGCCGGCCGACCTGGGCGTTCTCGGAAACGGCGACATACTCGTCGGCGACTCAAGCAGGGGAGAAATACTTCGATGCGGGGGACAGCCCGTTTCCTGCCGGAGGATCGGGCCGGCCGGAAATTACAGGATCGCGGAAAACTTCAAGTTCCTGGCCGATGAGCGGAGAGACCTCCTCTTTATAGCCGACACAGACAACCACAGGCTGCTCGTACAGGACATGGAAGGGCGCTCCCTGAAAGAGGTCGAGACTCAGTCACAGATCTCCTTCCCCAACGATATGACCTTCGACAGCGACGGCAGACTCTGGCTTTGCGATACGGCGCACAGCAGGCTTGTCTCTTTCGAGATCGCCGACGGCGGAGTCGTTGAGACGAAAAGGACCATCCCGATTGCGGGGATGAACAAGGAAGATTTTACCTCTCCG
>JBJKPE010000115.1:0-11705 GCA_046706685.1 Thermodesulfovibrionales bacterium
AACGAAATCCTTTCCGGCAGAAGTGCGGCGGACATTCCCGTAGTTTTCGCAAGAAAGGTGGTTCTTTCAGTCAATATCGCCACAGCACGGAAGTTTGGGATCACAATACCCGACGGTATATTGAAAAGATCGAATATTTACGGAAGAGAAAGATGAAAAAAAGTTTTCAGACCAGGGTTTTTATCAACATCCTTCTTTTGATCCTGGCTACCTGCCTTTCCCTCACCTTTCTCTTCGTCAGGAACCAGGCTCGTCTTCTTGAAAACGACCTTATAGAGGATGGAATTAACACTACAGAGGTACTCGCTTCAAACCTCAGACTAGGCCTCATGACAGGAGGAGATGAGTTCCTCGCCGAGCCGGTCGTGGGGATAATGGAACAGGAAGACGTATTGCAGGTCGCGGTTTACGGGGAAAAGGGGAGATTGGTCATGCTGAAAGAAAAGACCAGACCTCAGGCCATAGCGTCGCCCGACAAAGTGATTGCACAGTTAAGTAAAGACGGGAAACCGATCGTTCTAAACGATCCGAATCATTTCGAGTTCTGGGTACCAGTGTCATATTCTAAAAGCCCGGCCGCGTATGAAAATGGATTTTTCCCCAAACCGTCCGCTGATAAAAAGACAATCGGGTTTGTGAAACTCTCGCTGAGCAAAGATAAAATCATTAACGGAAGAAAATACGTCATGACCTGGGCTCTGTTCGCGGTTGTCCTCTGTATTTCTTTGGGAGGCATGGTTTCCTACTATACGGCTTCGAGAGTCACAGGTCCCCTGAGGTTCCTGGTCTCAGAGATACGCAGCATGGGCCGTGACGGCATCAAGAAGCTGTCCTCTGGCGGAGACAACGAAATAATGGAACTTGCGGAGGCCTTCAATGCCATGGCCGATTCCCTGGAGAAGAGAGAGTCCGCCCGGAAGAAGGCGGAGCGAGTCCTGCACGAAGCCGAAGAGCGTCTCAGAACGGTTATCAACAATGCGCCCATTGTACTTTACGCAGTGGACGCTGCGGGCGTATTTACACTGCTGGAAGGAAAAGGACTGGAGGGCAGCCTGATGCCCGGAGAGATAGTGGGACGGTCGGCGCTCGACCTTTATGGCTCTCTTTCTGTCGAAGAAGGCGATGCGGTTGTCTCAGTCCCCGATGTTATTAAACGTGTTCTGTCGGGTGAAACGGTTTATTTCGTCTCTGTACTGTCGGGGATTTATTTTGAGAACCGGCTGGTTCCCTTCAATGATATGTATGGAAAGATAAACGGAGCCATCGGCATCGCACTTGATGTCACCGAGCGGAAAAGGTCCGAGGAGAAGCTCCATGCCTATCAGGAGGAACTCCGCTCCCTGGCATCGGAAATGTCCATCATAGAGGAGCGGGAACGACGGGCCATCGCAACAGACCTCCACGACCACATCGGACAGACTCTAGCAATGTCAAAAATCAGGCTGGGGGAACTAAAGGAACTGTCAGGGACCACGCCAATCGCAAAACAGGCGGCTGAAATCCAGGGACTGATCGAGCAGGCGATAAGCTATACGAGGTCTCTTACTTTCGAACTCAGCCCTCCCATCCTCTATGAGCTTGGCTTCGAAGCCGCCGTAGAATGGCTTACCGAACAATTTCGTGAAAAACACGGCCTCGCAATAAACTTTGAGAATAACGGACCGGTAAATAATATGGACATTGAATCCGGCGTCCTTATTTTCAAGGGTGTCCGTGAGTTATTGTTCAACATCATAAAACACGCCCACGCCAGCCGGGCAAGGGTAATTATATCCGCAAGCGGCGGCAACGTCAGGGTCACGGTGGAAGACGACGGTATAGGGTTTCTCTACCCTTCATCGAAAGCCGGCCGCAAGGGCGGGATCAAGAGCTTTGGGCTGTTCAGTATCAAGGAACAGCTGCATCATGCAGGCGGGCAGTTGCATGTAAGGTCGATCCCGGGACAGGGGACTACGGTAACTCTTGAGGTGCCGCTGAAGCCCGGCGGCCGCAAAGCAGGGCAGGCTCTTAATCAGTTTTCCCCGGGCTCAATTCCCTGAGTTTGCGTCAGGGCAGGTTATTAGCAGGATGCTGAAAAGTCCCATGGCCGTACCTAAATGCCGTCATACCCGCGGAGGCGGGTATCCAAACTACCCGGAATAATTGGATTCCCGTCTGCACGGGAATGACGAAAAAGGCTAAAAGCACCTTTTTCAGCACCCTGTTAGATTAAACACCTTAAAAGTTCCAGCCGTCAGGTGTTTGGAACTTGAAATTCGGGGAATCCCCGATTGCAATCGGACCGGCGATGCTTTATAAGGTAATTAAAGGGCAGGAAAACGAGAAAAATGATAATCGGCGCGTGTTAGAAAGGGGGTATGCCTGCGGACCGGAAAGCCGGTGCCCCTGAACGTCGTGGGAGTAATGAGGTATAAGCCACTTGGAAGAGAGCATAATCATCAAGTCCCCTCGGGACGGCCAGAATGTATTTGTTCCTGGCCACCGGAATGGTAAGCACAGAATACTCATCGTAGATGACGACGAAAAGAACCGAAAACTCATGTCCGCAATACTGGAAGGCCGGGGATATGCCTCCGATACCGCGAAAAGCGGATCAGAAGCCCTGAATAAAGCGAATACTTGTTCTCCTGATCTGATTTTTTTGGACATTATGATGCCGGGAATGGACGGCTATGAGGTCTGCCGGAGACTGAAGGAAGGCACTACAACAAGTCACATACCCGTGGTGATGGTGACCGCCCTTGAAGACAGGGGCTCACGTATAAAAGGCCTCGAAAGCGGCGCCAGCGATTTCCTCACGAAACCCATTGACAGCACTGAACTCTTTGCAAGGGCAAAGAATCTCCTGACGGTGAAGGAATTCGAAGATTTCCTTCAGACACACAACAAACTTCTTGGGCTGGAAGTCGAGCGTGCGACGGAAGAACTCAGAAAGACGCTTGGGAGTCTCCGGCAATCCAATAACGCACTACAGCTGACACAGGCAAAGATAACGGAGAGTTATGTTGATACCATTTACAGGCTCACGAAAGTCTCGGAATTCAAAGACGAGGATACGGCCGTCCACATCAGGAGGATAGGCCACTACTGCCGGCTTGTGGCAAGGCATCTGGGCTGGCCGGATGCCCAACAGGAAGTGATCTTCTACGCAAGCCCGATGCACGACATCGGAAAAATCGGGATCCCCTCTGAGATCCTTCTCAAGCCGGGGAAGCTCAATGCCGAGGAATTCGCCCTCATGAAAACGCACTGCCTAATAGGAGAGAAGATCCTCGACGGCTCCACGTCGGAATTCCTGCAGAGGGCCAAGACAATCGCGGGGAGTCACCACGAGAGATGGGACGGAAGCGGGTATCCGCGCAAGCTTAAAGGCCGGGACATTCCGCCGGAGGGAAGGATCATGAACCTGGCCGACCAGTACGACGCCTTGCGGAGCAGGCGGCCCTACAAACCGGCTCTCGACCATGACACCGTCTACAGGATCATCACCGAAGGAGACGGCAGAACACTGCCCGAGCATTTCTGCCCGGATATCCTGGACGTGTTCAGAGGCTTCCACAAAGAACTGGAGGCTGTATACGAGGAATACCGCGAATAACCCTCTTACATAAGCAGCAAAGCGTCTTCTTCTCCGCCCCAGGTCCTGCTGCGCATGTATGGAATCTATCGCTCCCTCACCTTGATAGCCTCTACCTTTACCATCGCTGTTCCGTTCGCATATATCCCCAGCCTTTTTGCGGCCCCCATGCTCACGTCGATGATCCTCTTGCCTGCACCCGGATTCCGGTCACAGGGAAAAGGCCCTCGGTCGTTCACCCTCACGATAACCGAACGTCCGTTTTCGAGATTCATGACGCTGACATACATAGGCAAGGGTAAGTACTTATGTGCTGCGGTCAATCCCCCGGGATCGAAAGCCTCTCCGTCAGCAGTCATGTACCCACCCTTCTTGCTTCTGGTCTCATAGCCGTACCATGATGCGATGCCTACCTCCTTATAATGTTCGGCTTTTTCAACTGACATAGGCATGTACCTCCTCCCTCCAACTGTATAGGGAGAGTCCTTTACCCGGCCAAGGCGGATCGCCTCTCTCACCGGAAGACCGTCAATCTCCCGGATGTCCGCGTGGGTCAAGGGCCAGTCGAGGGGGGCCTTGACGACCTCGTATGTGAATTTGCCTATCTTATATACAACCTTCGTTGTGCCTGCCGTCACTTCACAAGACGTCTTGACGACCCAGACACTGCCTTCGACGGTCCCTTTTGTGATTTTATAAGGTGCGGTTATCAAAACGCAGCCCGCAGAGAGTAAAAAAAGAGCGGCGAGGGGGAAAAACCTCGGCCTCACTTATGCAGATCACCGGGAAGGAAGGAAGAGTTCAGGCGTATAAATTTGTTCTTAAGTACTGCAATCTCGCCATCCTTCTGCAGTTTATCAAGAACTCTGGTAACTGTTTCACGGGTAAGCCCCGCCATGTCGGCAATATCCTGATGTGTGAGCTTGTAAGTGATGACGAGGCCATCCGGCGTCTTTTCCCCTTTGTTATAAGAAAGGATGATCAAAAGCATCTTAACCCGCTGTACGGCGTTCCTGGAGTTCAATATATGGATCCTCTTCCAGGACTCGCGCAGCCGCTCGCATAAAATGTTGAGCACCGTATCGAGCACCTTCTTCTGATGCAGCAAAGAGTGAAAATCGTTTTTCGAAATGATAGCCACGAGAGAATTCTCCGTCGCCAGCACCGTCGCAGGCGACGTCTTGCCGTCGATCAGCGATAATTCCCCGAAAAGCTCGTTGGAGTGGTGAATGGCAAGTATTATCTCTTTTCCCTCTTCTGTGGCCTTCACCACCTTTACCTCCCCGAAGAGGACAACATACATAAAATCATTCGTGTCTTCCTCCTGGAGTATGACCTCATTTTTTGAAAACTCTCTGAGCGCCACTTTGGTGCTGACATCCATGAGTTCTTCATCGGTGAGGGAATGAAAGAGACGGATACTCCTTAAGAAATCAATCTTTACATTTTCCATGATATCGTCTGTCCGTGTTCACGGCTTGAGGTATCGACGGCATATATTCTTCAGTCGAACAAAAATGCTCAGGAAGGCCGCTCTCCTTCTTTCCGGGCGACCGGCAGGCTCTGCCGCGGCCGAGATCTTTCTTGCCGGGGTCCCCTGAGCGACAATAACACCGGCTACCCTTATTAATAGAAGATTACTGCAAAATACGGAGGAATGTAAACTGCTCTCGCGTCGGCCTTTTAATAAAGGGCTTCATCAACGGCCGACGGCCCGCCACTGTTCACTATTGTATTGCGGCTTAAATCTCTTTACTCATGATTGTCATTCCAGGTTGTCTGGAATCTTTCAGAAAGATTGCGGACAGGCCGCAATGGCGGCCATTTATGCACTTGCAGCGGGACTTCGGTTGTCCCTGTATTTGTGTCGGGAAGCGTTGGCCGCACTACACTGGATACGGCTCCTGTGATCTTAATCACAGCAATTGCCACCGTCGGGATTGTAATGTATATCACAGCAAACCTGTAATAAAGAGGGAGAACATGAGACTATCCATTACCACAGAAGATCTTCCATCCGAGGATATTGCCCTTTCATGTGACGGGACGGCCTTGCTTACACAGGAGTTCTTCTCGGCCGACGAGCTGAAAGACCTCGCAGATCTGATCGGCGACACGGGAGTAAAGGCCGCAGACTGCGAGGATACGGAAAGCCCGGCTAAGGGAGGGCCGGCGGCTGCGGAGTATGAGAAAACGGAAGACCTCGTCCAGACCTATTTTCACTCAATGGGCGACATCTCGGTCCTGACGAGGGACGAAGAGGTGAAACTGGCCAGGAGGCTGGAAGATGGAAGGAAGATTATCAGGGAAACCGTGACCGCTATTCCACTTTACAGGATTATAGCGGAGGGCTCGGATGCGCGGGAAAGTGCTGAAGATGAGGAATGCAGACATGATAAGGCTTTGGCGATGAGTCTCGAAGTCCTCGACGGCCTCATTGGGGAGGTAGACAAGACTGAACGGAAGTCTTCGCGGTCCGGTTCGCGGAAAGACCTGTGGAAGCGGATTGAATCGGCAGCAGGGATAAACAGGGAGGAACTACTGGACAAATGGGACAGGATCACAAAGGCGCGGGCGCAGGTGGAGGAGGCCAAGAATGAACTGGTCACGCGGAACTTGAGGCTTGTGGTAAATATCGCCAAAAACTATGTGGGCCGCGGTCTTCCTCTCCTGGACCTGATACAGGAAGGCAACATCGGACTCTTGAGGGTCGTGGACAAGTTCAAATATGAAAAGGGTTTCAAGTTCAGCACTTACGCGACGTGGTGGATCAGGCAGGCCATAACGCGGGCGATCATTGACCAGACAAAGACGGTCAGGGTACCGGTGCATATTGTGGAGCTTTACAACAAGGTGGTCAAAACATCCACGGAACTGGCACATGAACTGGGCAGAGAGCCGAGCGATCTGGAGATCGGAGAACGGATCGGGGTCCCGGAGGGGCGAATAGCCGAGACAAGATCGGCGGTAAAGGACACCGTAGGCCTCCAAACCCCGGTCAAAGACGATGAGACGGTGCTGGAGGACTTCATCGCCGACAAGAACTGCACTTCTCCATGTTCACATGCCGAGAAGGAAGAGATGTCCCGGTGTATCCGCATGGTACTGAAGACGCTTAAACCCAAGGAAGAAGAAGTCATCAGGTTGAGGTTCGGAATCGGTGTCGACAGGGACCATACTCTAGAAGAAGTCGGCCGACATCTCCTGATTACAAGGGAAAGGGTGAGACAAATCGAGGCCCAGGCGCTGCGCAAACTGACGCACCCTGTCAAGCTCGGGATATTGAGGGACTGTACTCCAGACTGAGTCGGAGCTTTTTCGGAATCATCCGTACTGCTTCAAGTATGTGAGTATCCCCGACCGCAGCCGCAGGATTTCAGCGGGTCAAACCAGAAGACGAATTCTGTCCCGCACTCTGCTTTATTCAAAGCCAGGGGGCAAGCCTAGGAAGACATAGCGAGCTTCTTCTTCAGCCTCTCCACGACCTTATCGATGAATTCTTCGGTCAGGGCATACTTGTCGGGCCCGGGTTCGGCTATGACCATCAGGTCTTTTGTCATGATGCCGTTTTCGACCGTCTCTGTTACAGCCGCCTCCACTGTTCCGGCGAAATTCACGACTTCCGGCGTGCCGTCCATTTCTCCCCTCCTGGCAAGCGCCCCCGTCCATGCGAAGATCGACGCGATCGAGTTGGTCGAGGTCGGATTCCCCCTGAGATGTTCGTAGTAATGGCGCACTACCGTGCCGTGGGCTGCCTCGTATTCATACTTTCCGTCGGGAGATACGAGAACCGACGTCATCAGGCCGAGACTGCCGAAACCGGTGGCTACCATGTCGGACATTACGTCGCCGTCGTAGTTCATGCAGGCCCAGAGCATACCTCCCTCCGACTTTATGACCTGTGCGATAGCGTCGTCTATCAGCAGATACCTGTAATTTATTCCTGCCTTCCGGAAGTCTTCCTCCACCTTTTCCACTTCCTCCGCGAAGACGTCCCTGAAAAAGCCGTGGTACTGTTTGGAGATCGTGTCTTTTGCCCCGAACCAGAGGTCGACCTTTTCACCGAGGGCGTAGTTGATACAGGCCTTCGCGAAGCTTCTTATCGACGGTTCCGTATTGTGCATTCCCATGATGACGCCGGGTCCCTTGAAATCATGGATCTTTACGGAGATCTTCTCACCGCCGCCTTCGGGGGTGAATACAATCTCGGCCCGTCCCGGCTTATCGACTACCAGTTCGGCGTTCTTGTATATGTCGCCATAGGCGTGGCGCCCGATCATGATGGGCTTTTTCCAGTTCCGCACAGCCGGCGGGATATTCTTTATTATGATAGGCTTTCTGAATACCGTCCCGTCCAGAATGGCCCGGATTGTGCCGTTCGGGCTCTTCCACTGTTCCTTGAGGCTGTATTCCTTCACCCTTGCGGCATTCGGGGTTATCGTGGCGCACTTCACCCCGACACCGGTCTCCTTTATCGCATTGGCGGCCTCGACCGTGATACGATCATCCGTTTCGTCCCTGTGGGATATGCTCAGATCGTAGTAGCGGATATTTATATCCAGGAAAGGATCAATCAGCTTTTCCTTTATGAAATGCCAGATGATGCGGGCCATCTCGTCGCCGTCCATCTCCACTATCGGATTGGTTACCTTAATCTTCTTTGCCAACGCCGCCTCCCGTGAAAAAATGAGTTTCCAAGTGCGTAATTTTAACCCAAAAAAAACATTTTTGCCACGAATACGAATCTTGCACTTAGGAGAGTCCGGGCAGACATGAACAATATAAAGGCTGCAGAAGAGTCATTGGTCAAATCGTTTGTTTGCCATTCCGGACCCGCCTGCGGCAGCCCCGCGCGCTTCACTTTCGGGAACGACAACCGTTTCAGTAAGCCGGGCAATTTGTTTGTCTTTACTTCTGCCTTCTGCCTTCAGATGTGGTTCATTTCTACCGGTTTTTTATGATAGGATACAGGTGATCCGGATATCTGCGAAAGGAGTTGACATGTCAGAAAAATGGTATGACGACCTGCCCGAAGACGTCTTTAAGACCGAGACGGATAAGGTCTACGCGGAGGCGCTTGCCGCAGTAAGGGAAGGGCTCGCAAAGGGCCTCGATTTCAGTGGCGCCTGTGAGGCCATAAAGATCGAGGACGAGAAGCTGAAGGCCAGCTTTATCGACGATATGCTGAAGGTGCTGATAGCCGAGGAGCATTTCGGCAAGAGTGTTGCCCTGTCCGACCTCGCAAAGAAACTCGGGGTCCCGATGGAGCGCCTCGAAGCAGCCAAGAAGGATATGCTCGAAGATGTGAAAGAAACGTCCATCAAGGCATTTTATAAGGGTCTTCAGGCGGGAAACGCATAGGCCGTGTACGAGGGTTTTCCCTGCATCCAGGGCACTGTTGTCACCTTCCCCGGCAGTTCGACCCTGAAGTCATGCACCCTGTCGGCAGACGCTGTGATACAGGGGGTGAGTTTCCCGGCCGGTTCCATCATAGGGTTCGATGAGAAGGGGAAACTCTGGAGGTGCAACATCTCACGCGACACTGTCATAGACGGTATTACATGCAAGGCAACAACCGAAGTCGAGTTCCGGTCGTCGGGCGGGCTTCTTATGTGCACGCTTTCGGCAGAAACGGAGATCCAGGGTGTTGCCGCGGCGGGCGGTACCCTTGTGATGTTTCATGACGACGGACATCTTTTCAAATGCGACACCGCAAGAGAGATGTCGTTCGGTGGATTCCCCGTCGCCAAGGGTACGGATATATGTTTTTTTAATGACGGCGGTATTTCGGCATTTAATCTTTCCAGTGGCATGGCGATCGACGGCATACCTTGTATGGCCGGAAAGAGGGTATGGCTCCGCCAGGATGGAAGGCTCGCGGGCTGTACGGCGGACATGGCAGTCGAAGTCGACGGCGTCTACTTTGAAAAAGGACGGCTTATAGTTTTCGATGAAGACGGTTGCGTGATAGATTATGCGAAAAAAGAAGGGTGAAGAAGTGTCCCGTGCCGTGGCGGTCTCCTTCCGTATGGTCGGTATCTCTTTTTCTGCCTCGAAACTCGAAAAAGTCATTTATGACCGAGGGGGACATCTCCGGGGCGGGGTGCTCAGGGCTGAAGAGGAGATCAACGGGGTTGTCTGCCGCAATGGTTCGTGGCTCTGGCTTCACCCAAACGGCATGATGTCGAGCATGGAGACTGTGCAGGATTCCCGTATTGACGGTATTGTCTGCCGTGCGGGCATGCGCATCTTCTTTCACGAAAACGGGGGCCTGATGAGGTGCAATATTCCGGCAGACGAAACTGTAAAGGGAGTGCCTTTGAGTTCCGATACCTTTCTGCTTTTCCATGAAAACGGGATGCTCTCGGCGGGCAGACTGGCAAAGGACATTGTGTATCATGGAATACCCTGCAAGGAGGGAAGGTGGATCGGGTTTTACGAAAACGGTTACCTCAAACGTTGTTTCCTGGCCGAAGATGTGATTAAAGACGGCGTACCTCTGGCTGGAGGCGCCTGGGTATGTTTCCACAGAAACGGGGCAATTGATAACTACAAGCTCCCCGCGGAGACGGTCGTCCAGGGCTTTCTATGCAGGCAGGGTGATATCCTACTGTTTGACGAAAACGGCCGCCTGGCCGAAACTGTATGCTCCCTCTGACCCCTCCGTACGTTCATGAATGATCTACACTAGAGATATCCGAAAAACTTCATCATCTTCCCGGCTATCCCGTAGAACTGGCGGTTCATCGATTCCGTCCATTCCCCGGCCGGCGGCAGATTCAGGACGGGGTTTGCGTTGAATTTTTTCGCCCCCAGACTCCTGTCGGCGATCTTTATCCCCGAGAAGGATTCGAGGTCGTTGAGGGTTTCGTTACTGCCTATCTCCTCGATCCTGAGAATAAGTTTCTGCTCCGGGGGCACTACCCGGAGTCCATCCATCGCTTTCCTGTTCCTGTAAGTCCAGATCCAGGAAACCCTCTCAAAAGGTGTCATTCCGCCCCACTTTTTGAAATACGGGTCGTTCGGCGGGGGGACCGACCCGAAGAGGGAGTGATTGTACCATCCCCGGCTGAAGGCGGACCTCACAAAATCCTTGCCGTTCCTCACGGAGAGGATGAACCTGGCTGAAGGATTAAGCCTGTATAAGGCATCGATAAAATGGATGTACAGGTTGGAAGAGTCGACGAAAGTTCTGCAGTCGATGCCCTGGTGAAGGTCCAGGACGGCCATCAAACGTTTTTCGATGGTATCAACGGGGTCAGAGTGAGGATCGGCCGTCATAAAATACTTATCCAGTATATAATGCGCCCTGTGTTCGTGGCTGCCTCCGAGCAGCCTCGCCAGCGTTTTCGTTCCCGACCTGCCGGTCCCGGTTATGATCACCATAGGACACTCCAATCTCTCATATATAGCACTTTCTAACTCTAACCTGAAATGCTGAATTTCGTAAAGACGCGGTGTAGCGGAATCTCACTGTTTTTCGCCGGTGACGCGTTCAGGAAAGGGCATGATTTAGCCCTTTTTTCGGCGGAGAGTTTAAAATAAAGCACTCTTTTCTTTATAATTCAGTATGTGAAAATCGGAGAAGAGTCGTGAAAAGGAGTCGCGCCGATGAACTTTTTCAAGAAATTCAGGGAAGACAAGGATTCCGGAGGCCCGGAAAAGAAGATGACTGTGGAGGATGTCCTGGACAATCTGCCTCTCTTGAGGCAGGCAGAAAAGAGTGTCTCGGAATTCTATCTCCTTTGTGCGGAGGTTTTTCCCCAAAGCAGGGACTTCTGGCTGTCGATGGCGGCAAGCGAGTTGCGCCATGCCGAGAATATAGGCAAGATGTCGGCCCTTATCGAAAAAGAGCCGAAAAAATACCGGCCGGGCTATCCTTTCCAACCGGCCGCTATCAGGGCTTTCGGATTATATCTGGATGGCCTTGTGGAAAAGATGAGGAAAGGGGGGATACCCCTGGCTGAGGTGCTTTCCACTGCGGTCGAGATTGAGAATTCAGCTGCTGAACTGCATTATGGAGATATAGTCGAAACCCACGTTGAGGAATATAATCAACTCGCCCGTGAGATAGACGGGGAGACGGCCGGGCATAAGAGTTCGCTCACCCTGATGATGAAGGATTTTA
>JBJKPE010000116.1:0-3494 GCA_046706685.1 Thermodesulfovibrionales bacterium
AAAGGGATCGGCCCGGGCAGGGCCAAAATTTTTGCACGCATCGGGATCAGAACAGTCGGAGAAGCCCTCTATTACCTCCCCTTCAGATATGAAGACAGAAGCCGTATAAAGAATATCCGCGACCTTCAGCCCGGCTCGATGGAGACAGTCAGGGGAAAAATCGTCTCGTCGGCAAACAGGACGCTTGCCGGCCGCAGGATAAGGATTTTCGAGATGATCCTCGATGACGGCACCGGGACTATAACGGCCAAATGGTTCAACCAGCCTTTTTTGAAGAAGAACTTCCATCCGGGTCAGGAGGTTATCCTCAGCGGGACACCCGGCCGGGACAGGTTCCGCGGCGGGCTCGAGATCCTGAACGCCGAATATGAAATCCTCAGAGATGACGGGGATTCCTTTATACATACGAACAGGATCGTCCCTGTCTACCGTCTCACCGAGGGGATCAGTCAGAAACAGTTCAGAAAGACGATGTTCGGGATCGTAGACAGTCATTCCCTGGAGATTGAAGACCCTTTACCCGGGGATATCGTCAGGCGGAACAACCTTCCTTCTCTCCATGAGAGTATAAAGCAGGTCCACTTCCCTGATGCCGGCATCGATCCGGTTTCTTTTGTAAAGGGAGAAAGCCCTTACCACAGGAGATTGTCCTTTCAGGAATTCTTCATATTCGAACTCGGCATGGCGATGAGGAAGAAGAACGTCGGCTCAATGAAGGGCCTGGCCTTCGACTGCGAGGGACGGCTGCGTGAAAAACTGCTCGCATCTCTTCCATTTCGCCTTACTGCGGCGCAGAACAGGGCTGTCGGAGAGATTATTGCCGATATGAAGAGACCGCGTCCGATGCACCGGCTGCTGCAGGGAGATGTCGGCAGCGGGAAGACCGTAGTGGCGCTCATGGCGATGCTGAATGCCGTGGAGTGCGGATACCAGGCCGTGCTGATGGCTCCGACCGAAATCCTTGCGGGCCAGCATTACGCAACTATACGCGTAATGATAGAAAAACTCGGGCTGAAGGCACTGCTGCTTACCGGGGGGGCGGACGATGAGCAAAGGGCGAGGATAGCAGGGGGAGAGGTGCGGATTGTGATCGGGACACACGCCCTGATACAGGAAAGCGTTTCATTCGAGAATCTCGGACTGTGCGTTATAGACGAACAGCACAAATTCGGGGTTATGCAGCGGGCCCTGCTGATAAAAAAGGGCATTCATCCAGACGTACTTGTGACTACGGCAACGCCTATTCCCCGTTCCCTTGCTCTGACCATATATGGCGATCTTGATTGTTCCGTTATCGACGAACTGCCGCCGGACAGGCGGCCTGTCTCGACCGAAATAGTCCGCCCCGGGGAGAAGACCCGCATATACGGTGTCCTTGAAAGAGAGATCGGGAACGGCAGGCAGGCGTATGTTGTTTATCCTGTCATCGAGGGGTCGGACAAGACGGACTTGAAGTCGGCTTCTGAGGGGAAGGAAGCCTTTGAAAAGATATTCCCTGCATACAGGATAGCTCTTCTCCACGGCAGGATGAGTTCGACGGAGAGAGAGGCCGTCATGACCTCTTTCAGGTCCGGAGAGATAGACATCCTTGTAGCCACGACGGTAGTGGAGGTGGGAGTGGACGTTCCAAACGCCACGGTGATGCTTGTTGTCCATGCCGAGCGTTTCGGTTTGGCCCAGCTCCATCAGCTGCGCGGAAGGGTGGGCAGGGGCGCCGAAAAGTCACATTGCCTGCTCGTCTCGCATGGCCGGGGAGAGGGAGAGGCGGGGCGACGGCTGGCCGCGATGGCGGCGAACTGCGACGGTTTCAGGATTGCGGAGGAAGACCTTGCCATCAGGGGACCCGGAGAGTTTTTCGGGATCCGGCAGGCGGGTGTTCCCGAATTGAAGGTTGCTGATATAATAAGAGACGCCGGGATACTCGAAAACGCCCGAAAGGAGGCATTTCTTCTAATAGAAGCGGACCCGGGACTGAAGACATTTCCTTTGCTGAAGGAAGTCCTTGAGGTGTCCTGGGGAGGCCCCGCCGGTCTCCGGATGACGGGGTAAACTTGAACTGTTTGAACCGTTTGAACCGTTTAAGCCGTTTAAGCCGTTTAAGCCGTTTGAACCGTTTGAACCGTTTGAACCGTTTGAACCGTTTGAACCGTTTGAACCGTTTGAACCGTTTGAACCGTTTGAACCGTTTTCTATAGTCGAAAGGGGATAACATGCTGAAGAGAGTCATGGAAAATTTTAAGGACGGTCTGGCCAGGATCAGGTGGTTTGCGACTGTTTTTTCCGAAAGGTTCAGGATCGAGATGGCGGTTATCAAATTAATGTACCGGTCGGATGAAATGGAGAAGAAGAGGCAGGAACTCTTCAGGACCATAGGGGAGCGGATTTATGAAAGCAAAGGGAACCCCGAAAAGAATATTTTCAGAGATAAGGTGATCGGCGAGGCCATGGAGAAGATAGAAAAAATGGAGAAAGATATCGAGGAACTTAAAGAGAAGGCTTCCGAGATACACGGCATGGGCATCTGATGTCCCTGTATATCATCGTTATCATCTTCGGCGCGCTGATCGGTTCCTTTCTCAATGTCTGCATATACAGGATACCGAGAAACCAGTCTATAGTGCTCCCTTCATCGCGGTGCCCGTCCTGCGGCACGCCCATAAGGGCATGGGACAATATCCCCGTACTGAGTTATATCCTTCTGCGGGGGAAGTGCCGCAGTTGCGGGGAAAGGATATCCCCGAGATATCCGCTCGTCGAGGCATTAAACGCATTTTTTTATGCGGCCGCCTTGTGGAGATACGGCATAGGAGTGGATTTTATCATATACTGTCTCCTTCTTTCGGCGCTTATCGTGATAACTTTCATAGACCTGGACTTCCTCATAATTCCCGACCGGATAACGCTCGCTGGAATTCCGCTTGGTCTTGCAGCCGGTTGCTTCGTACTTCCGGACCCCTTCATGAGGGCCTCTCTCCTCGGGTATAAGGCCTCGATCATCGGCGCCCTTGGGGCCTTCATCTTTTATTTCCTGATGGCCGAATTGAGCATCAGGTTATTCAAGAAGGAGGGCATGGGCGGCGGGGACATCAAGATGATGACCATGATAGGGGGATTCATGGGATGGAAGAGCGTGATCCTCACCACCTTTGCGGGAAGCCTTCTGGGTTCGGTGGGCGGGATACTTCTCATGATCTGGAAGGGCAAGGGCAGGGGCACACTCATACCCTTCGGGCCGTTTCTGGCCATCGGGGTGATGATCAGCCTGTTTTTCGGCCAGGAGATACTCATGTGGTACCTCCATTGACGGTAAATGCCGGACATAATAACATGAAAGAGTTCTGATGGTTCACCGCAGAGGCGCAGAGATCGCAGAGAGTTTATCCTAATGTTGCAATGAGACTTGCATTTCAAATTCGTCATTCCCGAGGTAGTCGTCGGGAATCCAGGTTTTCAGAGAGATTGGATGCCCGATTAAGATCCTCGGGCATGACTGA